>JAGWSB010000021.1 GCA_028876375.1 Chloroflexota bacterium
CGCTACATCCCGAAGTACGGCGCCTCGTCCGGACGATCCGGCCCGAAGATCTCGTCGCGCTCCGCGACGACCACCGATCCGAGCACGAGCAGGAGCGCGAGCGCCAGCGTCTGCTCGACCGCCATGTCGAGGCTGACGGCGGCGTTCGCGATGAATGCCGGTCCCATACTCATGAAGAGACCACATTCCGTGCCAGCCGACCGCTGTCGTTGCGACGATGCGACGAGGTCTATCGTCCCGTTCGGTGGACCCCTCAGCGATCGAGCGCACGCTTGCAGGGTGCGAGGGCGCACTCGCAAGGCCCGGCCGTGTCGACCTCGCGGCGCTCGGGTTCTGGAAAGCCGTCTCCGCGGTGAAGCGCGACGGCGAGCTCGTCGATCGGTACGCGGAGCGGATCGCGCGGATCGACCGCGACGCGTTCCTCCGCTATGCCGGCCCGCTCGTGTTCCCCTCCACGCTCGGCGTCGCGCTGCTCTTGTTCGGCACCGCGGTCGGGGTCGTCATCGTCGCCGTCGCGCCCTCGGTCGCGCCGCCGTGGCGCGAGATCGCGTACCTCGTGGGTGCCGGCGCGATCATCGGGTCGACGCACGGCCTCGCGCACGTCGTCGTCGGCAGCGCGGTCGGCATCCGCTTCACGCACTGGTACAGCCGGCCGCCGAGAAGCCCCCAGCCCGGGTTCAAGACCGACTACGCCTCGTACCTGCGCACGCCGGCGCGCTCGCGCGCCTGGATGCACGCGAGCGGCGCCATCGTCACGAAGATCGTCCCCTTCGCCGTCGCCGCTGGCGCGATCGCGGGAGGCGCACAGGCGTGGGCGATCGTGCTGCTGCTCGTGCTCGGCGTGTTCCAGCTGGCGACGGACGCCTTCTTCTCGGTGAAGGCGTCGGACTGGAAGAAGTTCCGGCGCGAGCTGCGCTTCGCTTAGGAGCTCGGCTCGGTCTCCGTCTCGCGGCGGGCGAGCGCACGTTCTATGCCGGGACGAGCTCCGCCCGCACGGCGTCGATGGCGGAGGGATCGGCGTCGACCGGGATGGTGCAATTCCCGGCCGCGATCCAGCGGCGCCCGCCGGTGCGGTCGCGGCCGGTGCGCGCGTCGAGCCGGGCCTGGGCGACGTCGTGCCAAGCCAGGTCGGAGATGCCGCCGATGGCGCCCTTCCCCGGGACGGCGGCCAGGAAGGCGTCGAGGGGCGGGTTATCGCGGCCGAACGCGTTCCACGACACCGCGGCGACGGCGTACGTCCGCGCCAGGGCGATGACCGGCGAGTCGTCGCCGCAGACGTGGAGGACGTTGAGCGGCGCGCCGGCCGCGCCGCCGAGGACGGCGAGGTCGTAGCGCACGCCGAAGCGCTCGTACTCCGCGTCGGTGAGGTAGCTCCGCGAGGCGGCGGGGGTCGTCGCGAGGAAGATGCCGTCGCAGATCTTCACGCACTCCGCCGCGAGCGCGCGGAAGGTGTCGGCGACGGCCTCGAGCGCCGGCATCACCGCGTCGGGGTCGTCGCGCAGGTCGTTCTGCAGCTGCGCCGGCGTCGCCAGGCGCTGCATCGCGCCGAGCGGCGTGAAGATCGTGGCGATGAGCGGGATGTCCGGGAGCGCGCGGCGCACCAGGCGCAGCCCCGCGAGCATCTCGCGGAACACGGGCTCGTTCGTCTCGAGCCGCTCGATGCGCGCCCAGTCCTCGGTCCGCTCGACGGCGTTCTTCACTAGACGCGGCTTCTCGGCGCCGCGGTACTCGTAGGTCGTGCCCCACGGCTCGCCGTGGTAGTGGGCGCGCGGATTGAACTTGACGAGGTCGAGCCGGTGGCGCGTGGCGAAAGCGACGGTCGCTTCCGCGAGCTGCTCGGGGTCCGCCTCCTGCGGGTAGAAGTGCCGCCACACGGCGAAGGGGACGCGGTCGACGCCCTCGCCCTTCACCGCGGACATGACGCGCTCGCGCGAGGTCATCTCGTTCGCCATCACTCCGACACCCTTCTATATATGCGCGAGCCGAAGCGCACCCACTCCGGCCCCAGGATCTCGATCTGCGACCCCTTGAGCGGCCCTTCGCGCAGGAGCAGGCGGTCGTCCGCGCAGAAGGCGAGCGGGACGGGCTCGGGCACGGGCGGCGGCTCGGCCATGCGCTTGCGGAACGACGACTCGAGCGGCAGCTGATGCAGGACGAGCGCGTCGCCCGCGAGCGCGATGCGGATCTCGTTCGCCGGCTGGCGGTACGTCCCCACGACGCGCGCCCCTTCGGCCGCGGTGTGCGGCCGCGGCGCGGCGTCCTCCCGCTCGACCCCGAGGTACCGCTTCCAGGCCCACGCCGCCATCGCGCTCTGTACCTGCGCCGCCTGGCTCGTGTTGGTGAGCATCGCGAGCGCGAAGCGCCGCGACGGCGCGATGTGGAGGAGCGCCTGCTGGCCGATGGTCGCGCCGCCGTGGGAGATGACGTCGACGCCGTGCGCGTCCTCGACGGCCCAGGCGATGCCTCGCCACTGGCCGAGCGGACCGTCGACCAGATGCGAGCGCATGAGCGCCATCGAGGCCGGGGAGAGGTAGCGCGCGCCGTCCGCCGTCGTGCCGTCGCCCATGTGGAAGCGCGCGTAGCTCAGGAGCTGCGGGACCGTCGAGACGATGCCGCCGAGGCAGCTGCTCGCGCGCGCGAGCGCCCACGGCCGCGCGACCCGCGGGCGACCCGCGAAGACGTTGTGCCCGCTCGCCACGCGGTAGGTGATGACCTCGTCGGCGAAGAAGAAGGTGCGGCCGAGGCCGAGCGGTACGAGGAGGAGCTCGCGCATCGCGCTCTCGATGGGCCGCTCCGTGACCTTCTCGACGATCCGGCCGGCGAGGGCGAACGCCGCGTTGTTGTACGCCCAGGTCGTGCCGACGGGGACCTGCTGCTCGAACGTGGCCATGAGCTCGACGTATCGCGCGAGCGCGTCGTCGCTCGAGCCGGTGTCCTCGAAGTGGTCGCCGAACCAACCCGCCGTATGCGTGAGCAGGTGGCGGAGGGTCACGCTGCGCGCGGCGTCCTCGTCGCGCAGCCGCAGCTCGGGGATCCAGCGGCGCACCGGCAGCTCGAGGTCGAGCTTCCCCTCGTCGACGAGCCGCATGACGAGCGTGCCGAGGAAGGTCTTCGTGATGGAGCCGACCTGGAAGAGGGTGTCGGCGTCGACGGCGACCGGATGGTCCACGTTCGTGATCCCGAAAGGCACGACGAGCTCGTCGTCGCCGAGCGCGACGCCGACGACGACGCCGGGGATGGGGTGGCGCGCCTGCTCCTCGGCGACGATGCGCGCGACCTCGGCGGTGTCAGCCGCTCGCTCGATCGCTCGCGCGCCCGGGGAGGTGGCCACGAGGTGAGGATGCCACGCGCGAACGTTGCGCAGTTGATGATCCCCGCGCGGCGCCGGGGTATAGGCTGCGCTGCCCATGTCCAACACCGTAGCGGCCCCCTCCGGCTATGCCATTGAGCGGATCGACCCCGCCGCCGCGAGCACCGAGGTCGAGGCCCAGGTCGTCGCGCTCATGCAGGCCATCGAGCGCGAAGAGTCTCCGGACGACCCGCCGCCGCCTTACGAGGCGATGGCGGCGCAGTTCCGCATGAGCTCGCCGTTCCGAGAGATGCACTGGTCCGGCGCATTCCATGCGGGGCGGGTCGTCGGCGGGGCGATGATGATGATCGACAAGACCGGCGCGAACACGAACGTCCGCCAGGTGTACCTGCAGGTCCTGCCGGAGCACCGCCGGCGCGGCATCGCCCGCGCGCTCCTGGCGAGCGTCCTCGCGGAGATCGGCGACGAGAGCGGCGTCGTCATCCACACCTGGACGACGACGCGCATGCCCGCGGGGATCGCCTGCGCCGAGCGCTTCGGCGGCGAGCCCGCGCTGCGCATGCGCACGAACCAGCTCGACGTCGCGTCCGTCGACCGCGGCCTCATGGAGGAGTGGGCGCGCCGCGATCCGCCGGGCTACCGGCTCGAGTGGATCGACGACGACGTCCCCGACCGGCTGATGGACAACGTCATCACCGCCATCCAGACGATGAACACGTCGCCGCGCGAGGGCCTCCAGGTGGAGGACTTCGTGGTCACGCCGGAGATCGTCCGCGACCGCGAGCGGCAGCGCCGCGAGCGCGGGAGCGACCACTGGATGCTCCTCGCCGTCGACGAGGCGACGGGGCAGACGGCCGCGTTCACCGAGATCAACATCGACCGCCGCACGCCGACCGTGCTGTGGCAGGGCGGCACGGCCACCATCCCCGAGCACCGCGGCAAGAAGCTCGGCAAGTGGGTCAAGGGCCGGATGATGCTGCGCATCCTCGACGAGCTGCCCGCGGTGCGGTCCGTGCGCACGAACAACGCCGGATCGAACGCGCCGATGCTCGCGATCAACGAGCAGATGGGCTACCGCTTCGCCTACGACAACTTCGTCTACCAGATGACGCTCGAGAAGGCGCGCGAGCGGGTGCGGCGGTGACGACCGCCGTCGGCTCGTACGCCGTCGAGCCCCTCGACGCGCAGACGGCGAGCGACGCCGACCTGAACGCTCTCGCGGGCTTCGGGCAGGCGATGGACGCGGAGCGCATGCCGGAGGATCCGCCGACGCCGCTCCCCCTGCGCGTGCGACGGCTGCGGAACCGGCCGCCGACGATGGAGCCGCGGCGCTGGGTCGTGCGCGAGGATTCCCTGGTCATCGCCTCGGCCGCCCTCGTCCGCTGGACCAACCTCACCAATCCCGACTGGCGCGAGCTCGCCATCGAGGTGCGCGCCGACCGCCGCCGCCGTGGTATCGCGCGGACGCTGCTCGCGACGGCGGCGGGTGTCTGCGGCGACGGCATCGTCCTCAGCTTCGACACGAGCGACCGCGTCCCGGCGGGCGCGGGCTTCGCGAAGCGGATCGGGGCCAAGGCGGGGCTCGAGGCCCGCATCTCCGAGACGCGGCTCGCGGAGCTCGACCGCGCGATGGTCGCCGAGTGGGCGCGCATCGATCCCGCGGGCTATCGGCTCGTGTGGATCGACGACGACATACCCGGCGAGCTCCTGGAGAACGTGCTCGTCGCGTACAACGCGATGAACACCGCGCCGAAGGGCGCGCTGACGTTCGGCGAAGAGACCGCGACCGCGGAGATGGTCCGCGGCTGGGAGCGCATGCGGCACCGCAACGGCGGGCTCCAGCGCATCGCGCTCGCCGTCCACGAGGCGACGGGCGAGACCGCGGGATACACCGAGGTCGCCCGCCACCCGGACACGCCGTGGATCGTCGGCCAGCACGGCACCGCCGTCATCCCCGCGCACCGCGGCCGCGGCATCGGGAAGTGGCTCAAGGCGCGCATGATCGAGCGGATCGTCGCCGAGTGGCCGGACGCGGAGAGGATCCGGACGGGGAACGCGTACGTGAACGCTCCGATGCTCTCCATCAACGACCGCCTCGGGTTCCGCGTGACCTTCTCGGCCACGGTGTGGGAGATCGCCATCGCGCGCGTGCGGGACTACCTCGCGGGTTAGATCCCGACGCGGACCTCGCCCTCCGAGCGTTGCCGGATGAGCAGGACGACGATCGCCGGCACGATGAGCGCCGCCGGACCGAACGGGCTGGCCGCGTCCGGCGAGAGGTCGCGCAGGACGAGCGACGGGAGGTATGCCGTCGCGGCGAGCGTCGCGCTGAACAGCGCCGGTGCCCACACGCTGCGCGTCCGCAGGTAGAGCCACGCGAGGATCTCGCCGACGAAGAGGCACCAGAAGAGGAAGGCGACGAGGTCGATCGGCCACTGCGCGCTGCGCGGGTCGATCACCCGCGGCAGCTGCCACGCCCACCACAGGAGGCTCGTGATGGTGATCGCCGGCCACGTCCCGAGCGGGAGGAGGCGCGGCAGCAGGAACGCGCGCCAGCCGAGCTCGGACCCGAGCGTCACGAGGATCTGAGCGAAGGGCGCGAGGAGCACGGCGCCGACGAGCTGCCCCATCGCGTCCAAGGTCGGCGGCGCGCCTGAGGCGGGATGGAGCCCGCCGACGTCGGGGTCGAGGCTGCCGGCGCGCAACGCGACGACGATGGCGATGCGGCCGACGACGAAGAGGATGGGCACCCAGATGGCGAGGAGGTACGCGTCCGGCCAGCCCAGCCGGTCGAGCGCGATACGCCGCGGCAGGTGGCGCGTGCTGGCCCGCGCGAGGACGGCCAGCGCGGCGAGGCCCGGGACCCAGGCGACGATGTCGCTCGTCACCTCGGAGCGCGGAGCGAGCATGAGCGGCCAGCCGATGGCGAGCGCGAGGCCGAGGAACGCGAGGACCTCGACGTTCGCGGGGGCCACTTGGACAAGAGCAAGGGACGTCCGCCGCACGCTCATGTGACGAACAGCCTAAGCGTGCGCCGCGGCCCTGACGCGGGCCGAAGGACACCAGGCCTATCCCTCCTGGCGGAAGACCCTGTGCGCGCGGAGCTGGATCGATGCCCGGAGACCATGCCGCGAACCTAGCCTCGAGCGCGCCCGGATCGGATCCATCCGTCGGGGCATCTTCGGGCCAGCCGGCGCCACCCGGGCAGTGGTCAGGTGGCGCGGGGATGTAACACCAGAGGGCCGGGTGGCGGGGAAAAGGAAGGCCCGAGCCGCCGAAGCGGCTCGGGCCTTTGCCCGACCGTGTACGGAGCGGTTCGACTACCGCGCCGACACGACTCCACCAGAGGGCTCCCGCTGAGGCACGGCCACCGGAGCGCGGCCGCGCATGAAGGCGAAGGCGGCGAAGAGGACGAAGAAGGCGGCTCCCGCGTAGCACAGCGTCGCGGCGGTGCCGGCGACGGAGCCGAGGACGCTGAAGCCGTAGACGGTGAGGAGAGCGCTGCGGAGCATGTCGCCCTTGAAGAGGGTGTCGCGCACGCCGTTGACGGCGTCGAGCTTCTTCTGGGCGGCAGCCGCCGCCGCGGTGTCGTTGTTCTTCTGGGCCGCGGCGATGTCGGCCTTCAGCTGCGACTGGACGCTGCCGATCGAGCCGTACGTCTGGCCGGGGTAGCCGATCGCGGCAGTGGCCTCCGACATGTGGAGGTTGATGAAGTAGTTCGCGTAGCACTCGGCCTGGGCGCCGGTGGCCATCTGCTGCCCGGCGTACTGCGTGAGGCAGCTGGAGGCCGGCTTCCAGTTCTTCTCTTCCGCCGTGAGCTTGTCGGCGGGGCTGAACGTGATCTTCTCGGCCATCAGCTGATCGCGGACGTACGTGTCGGCGAACGCGGCTTGGCTGTTCATGAACAGGCCGACGCCACCGAGCACAACGGCGATCGCGAGTAGCACGAGGTCGGTGCGAAGTCTCATGGGTCCCTCCGTGTGGATCTTTCGATGTACGAGCTGCGCACCTAAAGGTGCATGCCGGTGGCTCTGCCGGATAAGTACCGAAGGATCCGGATCGTGTGGGTCGCGGACCTATCGTCGTGTACCCGTACGTCCCGGCGCGATGGACGGAGGTCACGAGCGGTCCCCGCGTCGTCGACATTCGACCCGTGCGCTCCGGCGATCCGCAAAGTGCGAGTGCGACGACCGGACCGCGCGCGCGGGACTTAGGTCCCTTAGCGGACCTCGCGGTAGTCGACGAGCAAGTCGCCCTCGCAGCGATACGTCGCGACGCGGTCCCCGCGGCGCAGCTCGCCCGTCTGCACGGTCTGGCCGCCCGATCCCGGCGCGACCGTCCCACCCGCGCCGCCGCTCGTCCACGTCGTCGCGCTGCCGATGCCGCGCAGCTCCCATGCGAGCGGAACGGCGGTGCTGCCGCCGTTCGAATAGCAGGTCACGGCCGGCGGATGCGTGAACGCGAGGAAGAGCGCGACGGCGCCGAAGCCGAGCGAGAACGCGCCCAACGCACCCGGCCGCAGACGCAGGACGAGCACGCCGAGCGCGGTGAGGAGGCCGCCGACGAAGACGACGAAGAGGACGAGGCCGTCGATCTCGAAGCGGGCGCTCGTGTTCGCGCGGACGATGGCGTAGACGTTGAAGAACGCGACAGCGGCGACGCCGACGAGCAGCGAGAGCACGCCGAGCGTCAGCCACAGGCCGACCGTGAGGTCGGGCACGAACGCGCGGCGGCGCGCCAGGACGAGGAGGAGGACGCCGATCCCGAGCGCGAGGGCGACGTAGATGGCGAGGAAGCTCGCCGAGGAGGGGACGAGGAGCAGGCGGATCGGCCAGATGACGACGAGCGAGAGCGCGATCGGGTAGAGGAGCGCGACGCCGAGCGTCGGCATGCTGATGGCGAGGCCGATCGCGAGGTAGACGAGGAACGCGTAGAGCACCGAGCGCGGACGCTCCGCCGCGGCCGCGAGCGCCGCCCAGGCGCCGAGCGCCCCCAGCGCCATGGCCGGGAAGCCGAGCACGCCCGCGCCCATGCCCGTGAGCGTCCCCAGCGCGGCCATGGTGAGCGCCGCGCCGACGGCGAGCTGGGCGCCGCGCGTCGGATCGCGGCCGAGGACGACGGCGGCGGCGACGAACGCGGCGCCGTTCGCGGCGAGGAGCGCGAGCCAGGGCGTCGCCAGCGCGACGCTCTGCGTCTGCGCCGCGATGTAGGTCGCGGTCCCGAAGGCCAGCGCGCCCGCGGCGACGAGAAGGAGCCGCGCGAGACGGAGCGCGAGCGGCGGCGCCACGCGGCCACGCTACTACCGGGGCGTAGTACGCCGCGGGAAGCTACCGTGTAGGACACGACCGCGGGAGGCACGAGATAGCGGAGCTGGCACGGCGCGTCGGCCTCGGGTTGGCCGCGCGCGGCGACGTGGACGACACCATCGCGTGGGCGCGACGGGCGCGCGACGCGGGGCTCGAGGCGGTCTGGTTCCACGACTCGTACTTCGAGCGCGACGCCGTGACGTACGCGACCGCCGTCGCGACCAAGGTCGACGGCATCCGCGTCGGGCTCGGCGCGCTCAACCCGTACACGCGCCATCCGGTGCTCATCGCGATGACGATCAGCGCGCTCGACGAGATCGCGCCGGAGCGCATCACGCTCGCCCTCGGCAGCGCGCTTCCGCTGCGGCTGGCGCAGATGGGCATCCCGTACGACCCCGCCGAGGCGCCGCAGCGCGTCGCGCAGTGCATCGACGTCGTGCGCAAGCTGTGGTCGGGAGAGCGTCTTCCGCCGGTGCGGCCGGGCGTGCCGCCGCTGCAGCCGATGTTCGCGCCCGTGCACCGCGTGCCGATCTACATCGCCGGGTACCGCACGCCGATGATGGAGCTCGCCGGCCGTGTGGCCGACGGCTACATCGCGCGTCCCTGCGAGTCGATCCCCGGCCTCAAGTACCTCTTGCGCCGGATGTATCGCGCCGCGACGGCGGCCGGGCGCGACCCCGACTCCATCGACACGACCGGGTACCTGCTCACCTACATCGACGAGACACGCCGGGCGGCGCTCGACCGCGCGAAGCGCGAGCCGTTCGTCATCTACATGATGGCCATCCTCTCGGACGTCACCATCACCCGAGCCGGTTTCGATCCGGCGCTCCGCGACGCGCTCATGGCGAAGTGGCGCGCCGAGGACTACCACGGCGCGGCGCAGATCCTCCCCGACGACCTCCTCGACGCGTTCATGCTCTGCGGGACCGTCGACGAGGTGGCGGCGCGCGCGGCGGAGTACCACGACGCGGGGATGAAGCTGCCGCTCCTCCAGCCCGCGGTGCAGGACGAGACCCAGACCGAGCTCGCCATCCGCGCCGCCGTCGCCTACGGCAGCGGAGCCGTGCGGCGCGTCGGAGCGCGGCAGGCCCTCGAGGAGCAGCGCATGGGCGTCGCGACGCGCGCGTGGCGCCGCTTCTCCGCCTACACCGAGATCGCGCGGCCGTTCTCGTTCACCGCGTCGGTGACCCCGGTCTTCGCCGGCGGCGCGATGGCCGTTCTGAACGGCGGCTTCGACTGGGCGATCTTCCTCGCGTGCGCCCTGGGCTCGGTGATGCTCCACATCGGGACGAACGTCGTGAACGAGATCTACGACGTCCGGCACGGCGTCGACTCGATCGTCTCGCCGCGCGCGAGCCACGCCCTCGTCAAGGGCCGCGTCTCCGAGCGCGAGGCGTTCGTTCTCGGCGCGGTCGCGTTCCTCATCGCGATCGTCGTCGGCCTGGGGCTCATCTCCGTGCGCGGCTGGCCCATCGTCGGCCTCGGGCTCCTCGGCCTCGTCGGCGGGTACACCTACACGGCGCCGCCGTTCGAGTACAAGTTCCACGCGCTCGGCCTGCCGCTCGTGTTCCTGCTCATGGGGCCGCTCACCGTCGGCGGCTCGTACTTCGCGATCACCGGACGCCTCTCACCGGACGTGTTCTGGGCCAGCGTCCCCGTCGGCCTCCTCGTCGTCGCCATCCTCCACGGGAACGAATGGCGCGACATCACCGAGGACACGCGCGTCCTCGGCGACGCGACGTTCGCCGCGCGCTACGGGCGGCGCGTGTCGTACTGGACGTACATCGCGCTCGTCGTCGGCGCGTACATGGCGCTCGCGCTCGCCGTCGTGCTCGGCGCGCTCCCCGCGTACGCGGTGCTCGCGGTGCTCTCGCTGCCGTTCCTCGTGCGCGTCATCCGCGCGAGCGAGCTCGGAAGCCAGGGCCAGCAGCGCGCCATCGCGATGATCGACATCCAGACCGCGCAGCTGCACGCGGCGTTCGGCGCGCTGCTCGCGCTCGGGATCGTCGCCGCGGCGCTCCTCCGATAGGCGCCCTCGCGGGGCTCGCCCTCGCCTACGCGCACTTCGCGCGCACGTTCCTCGGGCCGCGCCAGAGCTTCTGGAAGCGCATGACGACGACGGGCCTCACCCTGGGCGCGCTCGCGCTCGCCGCCGGCGAGGCCGAGCGCGTTCGCCCGCGCAAGCGCGACGTCCCCCTGGGGCTCGCCATCGCCGCCGGTCTCTTCGCGGTATTCCAGATCGGCGACCGCGCCGCGCGGCGCGTGATGCCGAAGGGCAGCGCCGAGATCGGCGACATCTACGCGCTGCGCGAGACCGCGCCGAAGGAGGAGATCGCGCTGCGGCTCGCGGCGGTGATCGGCCCGGCCGAGGAGCTCTTCTGGCGCGGCTGGCTGCAGCGGCGCATCGGATGGCTGCCGGCGTCCGGGGCGTATGCCGGCGCGCACCTCGTCACGCGCAACGCGACGCTCGTCGGGGCCGCGGGCGTCGCGGGGATCTACTGGGGCGCGCTCGCCGCGCTCGGCGTGCCGATGACGGCGCTCATCGTCAGCCACATGGTGTGGGACGTGTGGATCTTTCTCATCCGACCGACGCAGGAATGAACGGGCGCCGGGGGGAGGTCCCCCGGCGCCCGTTCTACCGAAGAGGAAGAGGGGGTCGGTCTACTGGGAAGCGGGTGACGCGGAGGGCTGAGGTCCGCGCGGGCCGCGCCCGCCGAAGCCCGGCCCCATCGGGTGCGTGTTGTTCACCATGCTGGTGACGCGCTGCGTCAGGTCGGCCTTGATCTGCGTCGCCTGAGCCGAGGTGAGCTTGCCGCTCGAGACGGCCTGGTCGATCTTCGCGCTCTCGTCCTGCACGATCGCCTGGATGAGGCCGTCGGTGCTCTTGCCCGCGGCCGTCGCGATCTGCGCGAGGCTCTTGCCCGAGCGCAGCTGCGTCTGCAGGTCGGTCGTCGAGATGCCGAGGTAGGTCGACGCGACGGTCAGCCCGCTGCCGCCGAAGGACCCGAAGCCGGGACCGCGGTCGTGGCCGCGGGGGCCCTCACCGGGGTGCGGCGCGCCCTTGTGGTCGACGAGGTCGCTGATGCGCTGCGACAGGTTCTGCTGCGCCGCCGTCGTCAGCGCCTGGACGAGACCGTCACGGGTCTTGCCGTGCGCGACGGCCACGTCGGCCATGCTCTTGTCGGTCCCCATCTCGGTCCTCAGCTGATCGACGCTGATGCCGATGTACTGGGACGCCGCGGTGAAGAGGTCGGTACCGCGCGGCCCCGAGTTGTCGGTCGTGGCCTGCGAGGTCCCGCTGAGGAGGTGCGCCGCCGCCGGAGCGACGACGCTCGGTGCGAGAGCGATGCCGGCTAGGAACGCCACGGCGAGCGCGGCGCCCCCGGCGATGACCCTCGCGTTCTTGGGGAGCTTCATTCTCTTGCTTTCCTTTCGTGGTATGGGTCGATAGTCAGAACACCACCCGGGCGACGGGTCGATATGAGATCGGCGTAAGAGCTTGGGGGGCGATCCTTACCGTCCTCTTAGGCCGTCCGCGCTACGCTCGACGCCGATGCACCTCCTCGTCGTTGAGGACGACCCCGGGGTGCGGGGCGCCGTGGAGCGCGCACTGCGGGCCGCGGGCCACCAGGTGGAGTCGGCGAACGACGGCCAGCGCGGCCTCGACCTCGCTCTCTCGCGCCCCTTCGACGCGGTCGTCCTCGACCTCGGCCTCCCCGTCCTCGATGGCCTCGAGGTCTGCCGCCGCCTGCGCGCGAAGGAGGACGGCGTACCGATCCTCGTCCTCACGGCGCGCGCCGCCATCGCGGACAGGGTCGAAGGTCTCGACGCCGGCGCGGACGACTACCTGGTCAAGCCGTTCGCCCTCGACGAGCTCCTCGCTCGCCTGCGGGCTCTCGACCGGCGCAGCGAGAGCCGTGGCCGCGGCGTCCTCAGCTTCGGCGACCTCACCTACGACCCCGACGCCCTCGAGTGGAAGCGCGGCGACCGGAAGCTCGAGCTGACCCGCACCGAGCACCAGCTCCTCGAGCTCTTCCTCGCGAACCCGCGCAGGGTCCTCAGCCGCAACGTCATCTTCGAGAAGATCTGGGGCTACGACTTCGGACCGGAGTCGAACGCCCTCGACGTGTACATCGGCTATCTGCGACGCAAGCTGGAGGCGGCCGGAGAGCCGCGGATCATCCACACCGTCCGCGGCGTCGGCTACGTCCTCCGAGACCCGTGACCTACCGCCTGCGCGTCACGCTGCTCGCGGCGGCCGCCGTGGCCGTCGCGGTCGTGGCCGCGGCCGCGCTCATGTACGTCGTCGTGCGCCGGCAGCTCGTCGACCAGGTCGACACCACGATGCAGTCGACGGCGCAGGTCGCGCAGGAGCTCGCCGAGCGCGCGCTGCGCGGGCCGGGGCCCTTCTTCCGCTTCTCCTCCTCGGTCTCGGGCAACGCGAACATCCCGGGGCAGCTCGTCACCGCCTCCGGCACGATCGCCCGCGCCGATTACGGGCCGGTCTCCCCGATCGTGACGAACGAGGTGAAGCAGGTCGCGTCGGGCGACCGCGCGTCGTTCACCGGCGACGTGTACGTGACGGGGACCGACGGACACACCTACCACGTCCGCGTCTACGCCGTGCCGCTCGGGTCGGGGCAGGCGCTCGAGCTGTGGCAGCTCATGGACGCGGTCGACGCGACGCTCGACCGGCTGCGCGACATCCTCATCGCCGTCGCCGCGGGCGGCGTCGCGCTCGCCGCGCTCCTCGGGTTCCTGGTGGCGCGTGCCGTCCTCGCCCCGGTGAAGCGCCTCACCGGCGCCGTCGAGGAGGTCGCGCGCACGCGCGACCTGTCACAGCGGATCGGCGCGAGCGGGAAGGACGAGCTCGCGCGTCTCGCGCGCTCCTTCGACGGGATGCTCGCGGCCCTCGAGATGTCGCTGCGCCAGCAGCGCCAGCTCGTCGCCGACGCGTCCCACGAGCTGCGCACGCCGCTCACGAGCCTGCGCACGAACCTCGAGCTCCTCGCGCGCGGTCAGCCGACGGATCCCGAGGAGCGGCAGCAGCTCCTCGGCGACCTCGTCGCGCAGATGGAGCGCCTCTCGACCCTCGTCGCCGACCTCATCGATCTCGCGCGCGACGAGGAGATGCCGTTCCCCGTCGAGGATCTGCGCCTCGACGAGATCGCGTCGACGGCGGTCGACGAGGTACGCATGCGCTATCCGGCGGTCGCGTTCCGTAGCGAGCTGCGTCCGGTCACGATCCGCGGCGTGCGCCCGCGCGTCATGCGCGCGGTCACGAATCTCCTCGACAACGCGGCGAAGTGGAGCCCCGCGGGCAGCGCCGTCGAGGTGAGCGTCGCGGGGAGCGAGATCGTCGTGCGCGACCACGGCCCCGGCATCTCGCCCGAGGACGCGGCGCACGTGTTCGACCGCTTCTGGCGCGCGCCGTCCGCCCGCCAGCTGCCCGGATCGGGCCTCGGCCTGTCGATCGTCAAGCAGGTGGCCGAGGCGCATGGCGGATCCGTAACGCTGGAGCGTCCGAACGACGGCGGCGCGCGATTCCGGCTGAAACTCTTATCCGCCCCTCACTAGTCGCCCTCCGCGAGACGTTCTCCTAGGGACATGACAGGAACGAGAGGGACCCCAACGCGGCGCCCCGTTGCCATCCGCTCGCCATGGCTCCTCCGCGTGCTCGCGGCGGGAACGGCGCTCCTCAGCTTCGGATCGATGACCTACTTCGCCGCCGGGCACGTGCAGGATCCGGCCGCGCCGCTCCAGCCGAGCGCGCCCGGGATCTCCACGCCCGCTCCGGCACCGGCCGCGGCGCGCGCGTCGCGCCGCAGCTTCGTCAGCCCCACGGTGCCCATGACCGGCGTCGCGCCCATGACGCGCACGCGCCAGTCCGGCGGCTGATCGGCTCTTCGTCGATGACCGCCGAGACGTTCTGGCTCCTCGGCCGCGCCGCGGGCGTCGCCGCCCTCGTCTCGCTCGCGCTGTCGCTGCTCTCGGGGATGGCGCTGCGCTCGGGGATCCTCGGGCGCCTCGCGCACAACCGCGCCATCAGCGAGCTCCACACGTTCACGACCGTGCTCTGGCTTCCCCTCGGCATCGTCCACGTCGGCGCGCTGCTCTTCGACCCGTACGCGCAGGTGCGGCCCATCGACCTCATCGTCCCGTTCCTCGTGGCGTACGCGCGCCTCGCGGTCGGCCTCGGGACCGTCTCGCTGCTCCTGCTCGCGCTCGTCCTCGTGTCGACGTACTGGCGCCGCTCGCTTTCGCAGGATCTGTGGCTGGGCATCCACCAACTGTCGTACGTCGCGTTCGTCGCGGCCTTCGCGCACAGCGTGCAGTCCGGCACCGACCTCGCGTTCCCGCTCCTCGACCTCCTCGTGTGGGCGACGGGCCTCGCGCTCGCCGCGGGATGGCTCAAGCGGATCTCGAGCCAGAGGTACCGGTTCGCCGAAGCTCGCTGAGCCGACGCCCCCAGCGGGCGGGTGTCCGGGGTGTTCCTCTAAGAGGGTGCGGAAAGTGGCATCACACGTGAGACGATCGTCCCATCTGTGATGCCGATCTGTTCGATCGGCATCAGGAGTGGGACAAGTGTCCCATCTGTGATGCCACTTTCCTCCATCGCCCGCGCGACCTCCCTCGACTCCGGTGCCCGATCGCGCCACAGCACTCTTCTGAGAGGTCCTCCCCTCCGTCCCGCCGCCACTGAACGCGCTACCGTCCCACCTCTAGACCGGATCAGCGAAAGGAGCAGGGGATGGGACTCGTCTTCGCGGCCATCGCTCCGCACGGCGGACTCGCCGTCGAAGAGCTCGTCTCCGCGGAAGACCGCGACGTCGCGCTCGCCACGCGGCGGGGGTTCGAGGAGCTCGGACGACGCTTCGACGCCGCCGCCCCCGAGTCGGTCGTCGTCCTCACACCGCACGGGATCCACGTCGAGGGCGCGATGGCCGTCGTCACGTCCGGCAAGCTCGTCGGGGAGCTGAAGGAGGGCGGCGCGCGCCAGATGCGCTTCGACCCGAGCTCGGGCCAGCGCTCGATCACGTTGACGGTGCCGACCGACCGCGACCTCATGCAGCGCTGCCTGGACGCCCTCAATAGGGCGGGCGTCCGCGCCGTCGGCATCAGCTACGGCGGCAACGACCCCGCGACGGCGTCGTTCCCGATGGACTGGGCGGTCCTCATCCCCCTGTGGTTCATGGGCGGCCGGCGGGATCGGCCCGTGTCGGCCGTGTCCATCTCACCGGCTCGCGACATGTCGTTCGAGACGCACGTGAGGGCGGGGGAGTCCCTCCGCGACGTCATCGACGCGTACCCGAAGCGCGTCGCGCTCATCGCGAGCTGCGACCACGGGCACGCCCACGACGAGAACGGCCCCTACGGCTACCACCCGGCGGCACGGCGGTTCGACTCGCGCGTCGTCGACATCGTGCGCAAGAACGAGCTCGAGAAGCTGCTCGCCTTCGACGCCGGCTTCGTCGCCGACGCGAAGGCCGACAGCTTCTGGCAGATGCTCATGCTCCACGGCGCGCTCCGCCGCGACGGCTGGCGCGCGGAGCTCCTTTCGTACGAGGCGCCGACGTACTTCGGGATGCTCTGCGCGTCGTACGTGCCCGCGTGATCACGCGCCGCAGACAGGTCCTCGGGACCATCCTCGTCATGACGGGGACCTTCGTCTCGGCGATGGACACGTCCGTCGTCGGGACGGCGATGCCCACGATCATCGGCGAGCTCGGCGGCATCGACCGCTATGCCTGGGTCTTCTCCGCGTACCTTCTGGCCTCGACGGTGGCGACGCCGATCTTCGGCCGCCTCGCCGACATGTACGGGCGCAAGTCCGTGTACTTCGGCGCGCTCGTCGGATTCGTCGCCTTCTCGATGCTCGCCGGCACCTCGACGGGCATCAACGAGCTCATCGTTCTGCGCGGGCTGCAGGGCCTCGCAGCGGGCGCGCTCATCCCGACGGGCTTCACCATCGTCGGCGACCTGTACGACCGCGCGACGCGCGCGAAGATCAGCGGCCTCTTCAGCACCGTCTGGGTCGGCGCGGCGATCCTCGGTCCCGTCATCGGCGGCTTCCTCACGCAGGTGCTGTCGTGGCGATGGACCTTCTACGTCAACCTTCCGATCGGGCTCGTCGCCCTGGCCCTCCTCCTCTTCGGCTACCGCGACACGGGCGAGCACCACCGGCAGCGTATCGACTGGCGCGGCGCGATCGCGTTCACCACGGGCGTGACCTCGCTCATGCTCGGCCTCAACGACCTCGCGCCGATCGTCACCGTCCCCGTCGCCGTCGCGCTCATCGTCCTGTTCCTGCGACTCGAGAGCCGGACCGACGTCCCGTTCCTCGACCTGCGCCTCATGCGCGATCCGCTCATCGGCGCGGCCCTCGGGATGACGCTCGCCGCGGGCGCGCTGCAGTTCGGCGCGACGTCGTTCATCCCGCCCTTCGTGCAGGGCGTCCAGGGCGGACAACCCGCGGAAGCGGGCCTCGTGCTCGGAGCGCTGAGCATCGGGTGGACGCTCGGGTCGACGAGCATCGGCTGGGTCCTGCTGCGGATCGGCGTGCGCCGCGTCGTCGTTGCCGGCTCCGTCGTGCTCGTCGCGAGCGGCGTCGGGCTCGCGCTCGTCACCGCGTCGAGCTCCATCCCGCTCGTGGCGGCGCTGTCCGCGGTCATCGGGCTCGGCATGGGCCTCACCGGCACGCCGATCCTCGTGACGGTGCAGACGAGCGTCGGCTACGCCCAGCGCGCGACGGTCACCAGCCTGGTGCAGTTCGCGCGCAGCCTCGGCGGCGCGGCGGGCGTCGCCGGTCTCGGATCGCTTTTGACCGCGTCGCTGGGCGCGAGCGCCGGACGCTCGGCCGTCCTGCTCGATCCGGTCGCGCGGCAAGACCTCGACCCGTCGGCGCTCCAGCCGATCCGCGCGCTCCTCGCGTCCGGGCTGCACGCCGTCTTCGTCGCGATGGTCGTGGTCGCCGTGGCCGGGACGCTCCTCGCCCGGCGCCTGCCCAACGAGATGCCCGAGGAGGCCTCTCCTTTCGGCGCGCCCACCGCGGCGGACTGAGGAGCGCGGCCTACCGCGATCGCCGGAGGCGCTCACAGGCGGGGGCTCGTATGCTCGCGGGCCAAGGGAGCAGCACATGCGACGGATCGCCCTGTGTCTCCTTGTCCTCGCCGCGTCCGCGTGCGGGGGCGCCATCGTCGGGAAGCCGACGCCCGCGCCCACGGCCGAGCCGACCGCGGCGGGCGTCGCCGTACCTCCGGGGCCGATCCTCTTCGAGCCGCAGCAGCTCATCCTGCCGCCCGAGGCGTTCCCCGTGCGCGGCGCGGCGGTCTCGCACGACGCGGCCGTCGCCGGACGGGGCTGGGAGCGGCAGTTCACGACGGACGCCTCGCCCGACTTCCGCTGGTTCAGCGTCCGGCTTTTCGTCCTCGACCCGGACGTCACCGCCGCGGCGTTCGTGAAGGACAACGGCTGCGGATCCGTCACCTGGCCGACCGAGGTGCCGACGGCGGACGCCCTCGTCGCGTCGAACGTCGGCGAGGCCGCGACCGCGTGCCTCTACACGTTCCGCGACGACGGGCGCGTCCTCTACGTGGCGACGGGGTACCGCAACGTCGGCTTGCTCGTCGGGACGCAGCCGCGCCGCGACCTCGTGAGCAACGCGCTCGCGATCGAATGGGCGTCGGCCATCGCGCGCCAGCAGATCTCGATCATCGAGAAGATCCTCATCGCGCACCCGCCGCCCACCGTGCGCGACACCTCGGGGAGCGAGTAGCTCTTCTAGCGCTCCGCGAGCGGCACCCAGGCCTTGCCGCTCGGTCCCGTGTACTCGGACTCGGGCCGGATGAGCCGATTGTCGGCGTGCTGCTCCATGACGTGCGCGCACCAGCCGGCGATCCGGCCGAGGGAGAAGATCGACGTGCCGAGGTCGGCGGGGATGCCCAGGAACGTGTAGGTGGTCGCGGCGAAGAAGTCGACGTTGACGACGTTCACCTTGGCCGCCGCGGTCGGACGCATCTGCGGCCGGCGCTCGGCGATGGCCGTCACCAGCCGGTCCTGGATGTCGAAGAACTTCGGGCCGGTCCAGTCCTTCTGCAGCCCCTGCGCGAACCGCCGCAGGTGCTTGGCGCGCGGGTCCTCGGTCTTGTACACGCGATGCCCGAAGCCCGAGAAGTTGTACTTGCGCTCGATGGCCTTGTCGACCCACGTCTCGACGTGCTCCGGCGACCCGATCTCCTCGAGCATCCGCATCGTCCCGTCGGTCGCGCCGCCGTGGAGCGGCCCCTTGAGCGCGCCGAACGCTGCCGTCACCGCGGCGTGCATGTCGGCGTTCGTCGCCGCGGTCACGCGCGCGACGAAGGTCGAGGCGTTGAGGCCGTGCTCCGCCTGCATGATCATCGCGGCGTTGAGGATCTCCGGCGCGCGCGGGTGACCCTTGTCGCCCCACACCATGTGCGCGAAGTTGGCGGCGTGGCCGAGCGAGGCCTCGGGCGGGATGGGCTGCTCGCCGCGGCGGCGCCGGATGTACGAGGCGAGGATCGTCGGGAGCTTCGCCGTGAGGCGGATCGACTTCTCGTACTCGGCCGCCTGTGAGTTGTCTCCCTCCGCGGGGTCCTCACCGGCGGACGCCGATACGACCGTCCGGAGGACGTCCATCGCGGTCGCGTTCTCGCTCATCTCGGCGACGATGTTGCGCAGGAAGGGCGAGAGCGCTCGATGCTTCGTCAGCTCCTGCTTGAAGTCCCGCAGTTGCTCCTTGTTCGGCAGATCGCCGTTGAGAAGCAGGTACGCGACCTCCTCGTACTCCGCTTTCGTCGCCAGGTCGTCGATGGAGTAGCCGCGGTAGATGAGCCGGTTGTCCTGGACGAGGCTGATCGCGGTGGTGGTGGCGACGACGCCCTCGAGGCCGCGCGGTGCCGCCGCAGCCGGACCCGTTTCCGCCACGGGAAAAGCATCGCACGATCCCGAACGACCCATCGAAGCCCCTCGGTACCTTCTACCTACTTGACGGCATCCCGAGCCGGCGTAAAGTGGCGCCCGTCCGAGATCAGGGACACTTAACACGACAGCCCCTCATCCCACCCACCAGCGGAGGGCGACGGCGTGCGGCCGGCGCCCTTTCGCTTTTCTGAGGGCCGCAGCCTTCGCCGGCCCGACCCGTTAGAAAAGGCGCCGTGACCGTCCGTCCCGCCCCCGCCGCCGCGCGCCAGCGCCCTCCCGCGTCCCGCCGGGCCCCCGTCGACTGGCGCCGCTACGCCGCGCAGGCGCGGCGGGCGCGCTCGCGGCTCCCGCGGAGCGGCCACCCGCTCGTGGTCCGGCTCGTCGTCTCGCTGCTCTTCACCCTGGCCGGCCTCGCGCTCCTGGACCTCGCCGGCGTGGGGATCGGCGCCGGCTTCGCCGACCTGGGGAGCGCGGTCGGACGCGCGGTGCCGCAGCCGACGACGACGGATCTCGTCCTCGGCGCGGGCTCGGTGAGCGTCGCGGCCGCGCCGATCCTCGACCCGCTCCCGGACTTCACGAAGAACACGTCCGTCGCGCTCTCGGGCAAGGTCCCCGGCTTCGCCCTCACGCCGACGCGCCGGATCTCCGTCTCGGTCGACGGCAAGAGCATCGGGACGGCGACGATCGCGCCCGACGGCCGCTTCGGGCCGACGACGATCGCCCTCGTCGACGGCGCGAACACGGTCAAGGCCACGCTCGTCGACGGGTCGACCGAGGTCGCGTCGACGTCGGCGACCGTGACCGTCGACCGCGTTCCGCCGACGCTGACCGTCGCGTCGCCGAAGCCGGGCGACACCGTCACGGCTCCGGACGTCACGCTCTCGGGAACGACGGAGCCCGGCGCGAGCCTCATCGTCAACGACCAGGTCATCCATCCGAACCCGGACGGCAGCTTCACCGATCGCCTCACCGGCGTTCCCGCCGGACCGCTCAGCATCACCATCGTCGCGACCGACAAGGCGGGCAACGAGACGAAGACGCAGCTCTCGCTGACGGTGAAGCCGGCCGCGTCGGCCGCGCCGGTGGGCCTCACGCTCGGCGTCACGCTCGACCGCACGACCGTCCGTCCGGGCGCGACCGTCGTCGCGCAGATCGTCGCCGCGGACGGCGGAAAGCCGAGAGCCGACCTGCCGGTCACGCTGCAGGTCGGCGTCATCACCATCGGCACGTACCGCACCGACGCGACGGGCACGGTCCGCGTCGGCTTCGCCGCCCCCGACCAGGAGGTGCAGGCGGCGACCGTCCTCGTCCTCGGCGGAGGAGTGTCCGCGACCGCGACGCTCGCCGTGGCGGCGTCGGCTCCGTAACGATCCGCAGTACGATCCGCGCGTCTTGGATCAAGGGAATACCGTCCTCGTCTCGCTCCTCGGCGGGGCCGCGCTCCTCCTGTACGGCGTCCGGCTCGTCGGCGAGGGACTCCAGCGCGCCGCCGGCGGTCACCTGCGCCACATCCTCCAGTCGCTGAGCGGGAACCGCGTCACCGCGCTGTTCGTCGGCGCCGGCGTCACGGCGGTGCTGCAGTCGTCGAGCGCGACGACGGTCATGCTCGTCGGCTTCGCCTCGGCGGGGCTGCTCTCGCTGCGTCAGACGATCGGCGTCATCCTCGGCGCCGACATCGGCACGACGCTCACCGTGCAGCTCCTCGCGTTCGACCTCCTGGGACTGTCGCCGCTCATCGTCTTCCTCGGCTGGCTCCTCTTCGCCGCGACCAAGGGACCCCTCAGCTACGTCGGACGCGCCGTCCTCGGCTTCGGCCTGCTGTTCCTCGGGATCCGCGTGATCTCCGAGGGGACGGCGCCGCTCAAGCAGAGCCCGCTCTTCAGCGAGGTCATCTCCGCGCTCGTCGGGCAGGAGGTCGTCCTCATCGTGGCCGCCGCGCTGCTCACCGCGCTCGTCGCGTCGAGCGCCGCGGTCATCGGCATCGCCATCTCGCTGTCGGCGAGCGGGATCATGCCGCTCGAGGGCGCCATCCCCATCATCCTCGGCGCGAACGTCGGGACCGCGGCGAGCGCGCTGGTCGCCTCGGTCGGGACGAACGTCGAGGCGCGGCGCGTCGCCGTCGCGCACGCGAGCTTCAAGGTCCTCGGTGCGCTCCTCTTCCTCCCGTTCCTCGAGCCCTTCGCCCGCTTCGCGGCGGGGACGGCGCCGGACATCGCGCGGCAGATCGCGAACGCGCACACCATCTTCAACGTCGTGCTCTCCATCCTCTTCCTGCCGCTCGCCGGCATCGCCGCCGACGTGATCACGCGGCTCATCCCGGAGACGCGGCGCACCGAGCGCGGCGCCATCTACCTCAACGTCCAGACCCTGGACACGCCGGCCGTCGCTCTCGGGCAGGCGCTGCGCGAGACGCTGCGCATGGGCGACCTCGTCGTGCTCTCGCTCAAAGAGACGCTGCGCGTCTTCGAGCGGGACGACGAGCCCCTCCTCCGCCAGATCCACCTGCGCGACGACGACATCGACCGCCTCGAGGAGGACATCAAGGCCTTCCTCACCAAGCTGCGCGAGCAGTCGCTGACGGAGGAACAGGCCGAGCGCGAGACGGCGCTGCTGTTCGTCGTCGTCGACCTGGAGGCCGTCGGCGACGTCATCGACAAGCAGCTCATGGAGCTCGCCGAGAAGAAGGTCACGGGACACCACCGCTTCAGCGAGAGGGGCCTCGCCGAGGTCGCCGACCTCCACGCCAAGGTCGTGGAGAACCTCGAGCTCGCGCTCGGTGCGCTCGCCGCCGCCGACGCGTCGGTCGCGGAGAAGGTGCTGCGCCACAAGTCCGTCATCAGCGAGCTCGAGCGGCGCTACCGGTCGACGCACATGCAGCGCCTGCGCGACGGCCTCAAGGAGTCGATCGACACGTCGAGCATCCACCTCGACGTCCTCCTCGCGCTGCGACAGGTGAACTCGTTCGCGACCGCGATCGCCTACGCCGTCCTCGGCAAGCACCTGCCGGCCGCCGCCAACGGCGCGGAGCACGCGGCGAGCTGATGGCCCGCGCGTACGTCGGGACCTCCGGCTGGGCGTACGCGACGTGGAAGCCGCTCTTCTATCCGCCGGAGACGAAGACGAGCGGACTCCTCCGCTATTACGCGACGCGTCTCTCGACGACCGAGGTCAACTACACCTTCCGTCACCTCCCGACGGAGAAGACCGCGGCCGGGTGGCTGGCCGCGACGCCGCCGGACTTCACCTTCGCGCTCAAGGCGTCGGAGCGCATCACTCACGTCGATCGCCTGAGGCACCCTGCCGACACCCTCCCGCTCTTCTTCGAGCGCGCGCGGCTCGTCGGCGACCGCCTCGGCCCCATCCTGTTCCAGACCCCGCCCACGCTGAAGCGCGACGACGACGTCCTCGCCGGCTTCGTCGCGTCCCTGCCCGACGGCCTCCGCTGCGCGCTCGAGGTGCGGCACGCGTCGTGGTACGCGCCCGAGGTGTACGAGCTCCTCGCGGCGCGCGGGGTCGCGCTCGTGCACGACGACGGCGAGGGCCACGCGCCGTCGCCGCTCGCCACTCTCGGCGCGACGGCGCCCTTCGCCTACCTCCGTCTGCGATCGGAGACGCCGTACGACGACGCGCAGGTCGCGCGCTGGGCGGCGGTGATCGCCGAGCAGGTGCAGGCGGGACGCGACGTCTACGCCTACCTCCGTCACGACGACGACGGGCAGATGGGCGTCGCGGCGCTGAAGCTGCGCGAGCTCGCCCGGTCCCCCGAGACCCGCGGCTAGACGCAGCGAGCGACCCGGGGTCCTCGCGCGGGAGCACCGGCGCCGAAGTGGTCGCCCACCTCTGGTTGCGTGATGCTCGCCTCGGACGTCCCCCTCGCCCGGAAGACGTCCACGCGAGGACCGGGTCGCTCAGCGCGTGGCCGACCGCATAGGCCGTGCCACGCGGGTCAGCGGCCGGAGAGATCCCGCGCGGTGAGGTAACGGTCGACGTTCGGCCCGACCCAGCGGGCGACGTCGCCGGGGCTCGCGGACGCGAGCGGCTCGAGCCGGACGACGTAACGGACGAGCGCGAGGCCGAACAGCTGGCTCGCGACGAGGCTCGCCCGGCGCTCCGGCCGCGGGAGACGCAGCGACGCGACGAGCGTGCCGAGGATGTCGTGAGCGAAGAACTCGCGCATCATCGCGCTCGCCTCCTCGCTCGAGACGACCGAGCGGAGCAGCCCGACGAGCGGACGGCCTTCGGGCGAGTCCCACATCGCGACGAAGGTGCCCACCACCCGCTCGCCGAGGCCGTCCGGGCCGGCGGCGACGATGGGTCCGACGAGCGCGGTCGGGTCGAACGGCAGCTCCATGGCGGCGATGAACAGGTCGTGCTTCGAGCCGAAGAAGTGCTGCACGAGCTTGGGGTCGACGCGCGCCGAGCGCGCGACCGCGCGGATGGTCGCCCCCTCGTAGCCCTCGCGCGCGAAGCGGGAGCGCGCCGCGGCGAGGATCCTGCCGCGCGTGGTGCTCGGTCCGGGGCGGCGGCCGGTGCGCGTCACTTCTTCAGGCCGCGGCGCGCCGCAGGGTGAGGGCCGCGAGCGCGATGGCGAGCGCGGCGAACAGGACGCCGACGCCGAGGTCGACGAGGATCCCGGCGTCCGTCACGCCGCGTCCGGCGAGCATGGCCGAGCGCATCCCGTACACGGCGTAGGTGAGGGGCAGGACGTTGGACAGCGGCTGGAGGAGCGCGGGCTCGGTCTCGACCGGGAAGAGGACCCCGCTGAGGAGGATCTGCGGGACGATGGCCAGGGGGATGAACTGGACGGCCTGGAACTCCGTCCGCGCGAAGGTGCTGAGGAAGATGCCGAGGTTCACGGCGAAGAGCGCGAGGAGCGCTTCGAGCAGGAAGATGAGCCAGACCTCTCCCGCGTTGTAGATGTGCAGGACGGCGAGGCTGAACGCCAGGACGAGCGCGCTCTGGAGCAGCGCGAGGACGCCGAAGCCGATCATGTAGCCGACGACGATCTCTCCCCGGCGCAGCGGGCTGGCCATGAGGCGCTCGAGGGTCCCCTGCTGTCGCTCGCGCAAGAACGCGATCGACGTGAGGACGTAGACGAGGAAGAAGACGATGAGCCCGATGAAGGCCGCGCCGAAATAGTCGAGCGTGTCGAGGTCGGGGCCGCCGTGCAGATAGGTCACCGTCGGGCTGACCGTCGGCGCCGCTCCTCCGCTCACCGCCGTGCCCGCGCTCGCCAGCGCCGAGCCGAGGGCGCCGAGCACCGACGCGCTGAGCGCGGGCTGCGTGCCCTCGAGGTGGACCTCGGGCGCGACGACCCGCTCGCGCAGCGCGCGGTCGCTGAAGTCGGCGGGGAGCACGACGTAGCCGGCGATGCGCTGCGCCGCGAGATCCGCGCGCGCGTCGTCCGCGCTCATCGACGTCGCGGCGACGTCGTGCGACGCGAGCAGGCGCTGGGCGACGATGGGACCGAGGGGACCGCGGTCCTGCTGGATGACGCCGACCGCCGGCTGCGTGCTCCCGCCGCGCAGGAGGTAGCCCATCAAGGTGAGGAGCACGACCGGGACGACGAACAGCAGCACCAGCGTCCGGCGGTCGCGCCGGACGCCGTGCAGGATCCGGCGCGCGATGGCCAGCGTGCGGCGCATGCTCATGTCGCGGCCCCCTCGGGAGTCGCCGAGAGCCGCAGGAACGCCGCCTCGAGATCGTCGACGCCGGCCCTCGCCTCGAGCTCCGCGACCGTCCCCTCCGCGAGGAGGCGCCCGAACCGCAGGAGGCCGAGGCGGTCGGCGCGGCCGGCCTCGTCCATCACGTGGCTGGAAACGACGATCGTCGTCCCCGCCGCGGTGAGCCGGCGGAAGTGCGTCCAGAACTCGGCCCGCAGGAGCGGGTCGATCCCGACGGTCGGCTCGTCGAGCAGGAGGAGCTCCGGGCCGTGGACCAGCGCGCAGGCCAGGGACAGCCGCTGCTGCATGCCGCCGGACAGCGTCGCGACGACGCTGTCGGCGCGCTCCGAGAGCTCGACGACGCGGAGGGCGTCCGCGACCCGCGCGCGCGCGCCGTACACGGCGGCGAAGAAGTCGACGTTCTCCCGCACCGACAGGTCGGGGTAGAGGGCGGCCTTCTGGGTCATGTAGCCGACGCGGCCGAGGATCCCGGCGTCGCCGGCGGCCCGGCCGAGCACCGAGATGCGCCCGGAGTCGGGACGGAGGAGCCCGACGAGCATCCGGATGAGCGTGGTCTTGCCGGATCCGTTGGGTCCGAGGAGGCCGAAGATCTCGCCGCGCCGCACGCTGAGGGTCACGCCGTCGAGGGCGCGGAGGGCACCGAAGGTCTTGACGACGCCCTGGATGTCCACGGCCGGCGTGCTCTCCATGCCGCATGGAATTCTACGCCTGTGGACTTACCTCTAGCGCGAGGCGATCGTCCAATCCTGGTAGACGGGGTGGATCCAGGTCTGGCCGGGCGCGAGGTACACGCGCTCGCCGACCGTCGTGTAGAAGTGGAACGGGTCGTAGATCGTCGCCCGCGCCCACACGCCGTCGACGCGGCGGCCGTCGCGGAAGATCTCGGCGCGGCCGGTCCCGATGAGGTTCATGTCGAGGCCCCTCGACTGGTAGATGTCCTCGATGATGTTCGTCTGCCAGATGTCGGTGTGGATGACGACGACGTTCCTCGCCGCGATGGCGACGTTGTTGGCCGCGTCGACCTCGCGCTGCATCCCCGCGCCGTTGTCCTGGTACCGCGCGTACGTCCCGCTCGTCGCGTCGTAGTCGTACTCGACGGTCGCGCCGGCGCGGTAGGGGATCGTGATCGTCGACGCCGGGACGCTGGCCTCGAACCCGCCGATCGTCGCGGGGTGCGTCGCCGCCTTGAGGAAGTCCCAGTGCGGGATCGTCACGGCATCCCCGCCGCCGGGCATGCGGTCGAGCGCGTCGCGCACCGCCCCCGACGAGGTGAACTCGTTGTAGGGACCGACGCGGAACGGGACGCGGTAGTAGCCGGCGTTCACGTAGTTGGCGTTCATGTCGTAGAAGGCGCCGACGGCCGCGTCTCTCCTGATGGCGTCCGTCTCCTCGATCGTCGCGCCGGAGTAGACGAGCGCTCCGCGCACCATGGGCGTGATGTAGCGGTCGGAGAGGCGCGCCGAGCGGATGTTCCCGAGCGTCCCCGGATCCTCGCGGTGGAAGATCGCGTCGAGGCGGGTGATGTTCCCCTCGACGAGCATCTCGAAGACCATGTCGGCCTGGCTGATCCCGTAGTGCGGGCGCGCCGAGATGGAGTTGTCGATGCGCACCGCGAGCGCGCGCCGCGCCGGGTCGTTGGGGCTCGCGCTCAGCGGCAGGCCGCTCAGCGGCCAGCACCCGCTGCCGCACGCGAGCGACGACACCTCGTTCGCCGGGGTCACCCACGTGTCGCCCTTGAACGTCAGCGTCGCGCCGCTCGAGAGGAGCATCCCGGCGTGCGTCGTCCCGTCGTCGCGCGCCTCGAGCGTCGCGAGGTCGGCCTTGTGGTCGCCGTTCCAGTCGCCGGCCAGGAGCGCCGTCGTGGCCCAGTCGAGCGTGCCGGGCGGCAGGTAGGCGATCCCGCCGACCCCGCCGACCGGCTGAAGCCCGCTCGCGCCGGTGAAGAGCTGCACGCGCGCCGATCCGTCCCCGTACGAGTAGAGCGAGACGAGGTCGCTCTTGCCGTCGCCGTCGACGTCGCCGGCGACGATCTTCATCTTCGTGACGTCGTACTGGCCCTCGCCGGAGTCGTAGAGGCCGGCCCAGCCGTTGAGCGGGACGAGACCGCTCGGGCTGGGGTCGAACACCTGGATGCGGATGCGGTAGTTCGGGTACTGGTAGACGGCGGCGAGCTGGTCGAAGCCGCTCGTGCGCGTGAAGCGCCCGACGGCGAACCGCGCGCGGGCGGTGTCGTACTGCCCGACGCCGGAGTCGTAGACGCCGGCGTTCCCGTTGTAGACGAACTTCGTGCCGTCGGACTCGAGGTAGTGGATGCGCATGTCGTAGCCGTCGTACTGGTAGACGAGGAGGATCCCGCGGTGGCCCGCCGCCGAGAAGCTCCCGGCGAGCATCGCCGCGACGCGGTCGAAGGCGTAGCCGGAGCTCTGCCACCACGCGCCCAGGTACTGGAAGCTCGACCCGGTCGACCGGAAGACGAGCAGGCGCACGGCCGTGGGTCCGTCCTTGTAGAGGACGACGATGTCGTCCTTGCCGTCCCCGTCGACGTCGACCGCGACGGCCTTGGCCCGCGACACGTCGAACGATCCGGGCCCCCAGATCGTCCACTGCTCCTTGGTGAAGGTGTCGGTCGTGCCCGAGCGGTCGAGGACGTCGATGCGCAGGCTGAGGTCCTCGCTCAGGTCGTACAGCGAGGCTATCTGGGCGTGGCCGACGCCCTTGAAGTCGCCGGAGACGGTCAGCCCCTGGCCGAAGGACATGGCCGCGGCGGGAGGCGACCCCGCCGGGAGGACGACCGTGAGGGCGAGGACGGCCCCCACGAGCGCCGCGAGCGGCCGCGCGAAAGCTCCCTTCCTCACCGTGCTACCGAACGCTACAGCGCGGGGAGCGTGACGCCTAGGACGAGGTGATGACCCAGTCGGGGTAGACGAAGTGGATCCAGCTCTGCCCCGGGTCGAGCTCGATGGGCGCGCCCGTCTGGTCGTAGAAGGTGAACTGGTCGAGGACGCCGTCGCGCTTCCAGGTCCCGTCGACGCGGCGTCCGTCGCGAAAGATCTCCGCCGTGCCGCCGCCCGTCATGCGGTAGTCGAGCCCGCGCGAGCCGTAGATGTCCTCCTTGACGCTCGTCTCCCAGATGTTCGTGTGCATGACGACGACGTTGCGCGCGAGGATCGGGACGTTGCCGTCGGCGTCCACCGTCCGCGCCCCCGCCTGCGAGCGGCGGTAGCCCTGCGCGGCGGCGTCGTAGGTGAACGTGACGGGATCGCGCTGGAAGGGGATGCGCACCGTCGTCGCCGACACGCTGCTCGCGAAGCCGCCCGCCAGCGGGTCGTGGTCGAGCGAGGGGAGGAAGGCGAGGGCCGGCACGTCGACCGGGCCGCCGCCGCCCGCCGCGTTCACCGCCTGCCGCGCCACGCCGAGGTCGGCGAACATGTTGTTCGGCGCGGGCCGTCCGCCCACGCGGTAATAGGGCGCCGCGACGCGGTCGGCGTCAACGCTGATCATGTTGCCGGCGGCCATCGATCCGGTCACCGCGTCCTTCTCTTCGATCGTCGCTCCGGAGGAGACGAGCGCGCCGCGCAGCAGCTGCGTGATGTGCAGGTCGCTCCACCGGTAGCTGCGGACGGGGCCGACGGCCTGGGGGATCTGCGACTGGTAGATGGCGGCGAAGCGCGTGACGCCGCCCTCGACGATCATCTCGAAGACGAGGTCGGCCTTCGCCAGCCCGACCTGAGGACGCGCCGAGGGGTCGTTCGGGATGCGCACGTTCAGCGGACGGACGTGGATGGCCGCGACGCCCGGCGCCACGAGGCCGCTGAGCGGCCAGACCACAGGCGCGGGGCTGGGCGTCGGCGAGGCGGTCGGCGTCGGAGAGGCCGTCCCGATGGACAGCGCCGCGACGGGCTCGACCGTGACCGATGGCGACGGCGAGGCGGAAGGCGCGAGCTGTCCCGTCGCGCATGCGGACGAGACGAGCGTGAGAAGAAGAAGGATCGTCGCACGGACGGCGACCGAACGAGGGGACGTCACGAACGCGCTCGAACGTATCACATGACCCACCGTCGGCCGCACCGCGAGCGAGCGTGCGTCTCGCGTGCCAGGGCGCTCTAGCGGCGCAGCGCCGCCTTGACCATCGCGGGGATCTCGCTGGGGGCGTTCGCGACGGGGATGCCCGCGTCCTCGAACGCCTTCACCTTCGACTCGGCGGTGCCCGAATTCCCCGAGACGATCGCGCCGGCGTGGCCCATGCGCTTGCCGGGCGGCGCCGAGCGGCCGGCGATGAACGCGACCGCCCGCTTCTTGCCGAACGCGCGCATGTACTCGGCCGCCTTCTCCTCGGCGCTCCCGCCGATCTCGCCGACGATGACGATCGCCTCCGTCGCCGGATCCTCGTTGAGCAGCCGGACCGCGTCCGGCGTGGGCAGGCCGATGATGGGGTCACCGCCGATCCCGAGGCACGTCGACTGTCCGAGGCCGGCGCGCGTGAGGAGATCGGCGATCTCGTAGGTGAGCGTGCCGCTGCGCGAGACGAAGCCGATGGCGCCCTGCGAGAAGTTCTCGGCGGGCATGATCCCCATCTTGCATTTGCCGGGGCTGATCGCGCCGGGGCAGTTGGGGCCGATGAGCGTCGTCGACGGCGCTTCCGCGAGGACCGCCGCGACGGTGAGCATGTCGTGGACGGGGATGCCTTCGGTGATGCACACGACGAGGCCGAGCTGGGCGTCGATCGCCTCGAGGATCGCGTCGCCCGCGCCGCCGGCGGGGACGAAGATGAGCGATGCGTTCGCACCGGTCGCGTCGACCGCGGCGGCGAGCGTGTCGAACATGGGGATGCCGTCGCGCTGCGTCCCGCCGGCGCCCGGGCTCGTGCCGCCGACGACCTGCGTGCCGTACTCCTTCATGCGCGCGGCGTGGAACCGCCCCTCGCGCCCGAGGCCCTGGATGACGACCTTGGTGCGGCCGTCGAGGAGGACGCTCACTTCTTCTTCGCCACCGCCTCGGCGCCGGCGCGGCTCTCGCGCGCCAGGCGGACCGCCTCGGCGGCCGCGTCGTCCATCGTGTCGCGCGACACCAGCGGCGCGCCCCGCAGGATCTTCCGCCCCGCCTCCGCCTCCGTTCCCGAGAGCCGGATGACGAGCGGCACGCGCGGCGGGTGCTCCTTGATGACGGCGATGATCCCGCGCGCCACCTCGTCGCCGCGCGTGATGCCGCCGAAGATGTTGATGAGCACGCTGCGGACGCGCGCGTTCGAGAGGACGATCTCGAGCGCGGCCTTCACCACGGCCTCCTTGGCGCCGCCGCCGACGTCGAGGAAGTTGGCGGCCTTGCCGCCCGCGAGGCGGACGGCGTCGAGGGTGCTCATGACGAGCCCGGCGCCGTTGCCGATGACGCCGACGTCGCCGTCGAGCTGCACGTAGCTGAAGCCGAGCTGCCGCGCGCGCTCCTCGAGCTGCTCGTCCGCGGTCACTTCCTTCCACTTCGCGAGCTCGGTCTCACGGAAGAGCGCGTTGTCGTCGACGTCGAGCTTCGCGTCGCCGGCGACGACGGATCCGTCCTCCTGGATGAAGAGCGGATTGATCTCGAGGAGCATCGCGTCCGTCCGCCGGAAGACCTCGTACAGCTTCTCGGCGACGCCGGCCACCTCGTTCACCTGCTCCGGCGGGACGCCGGCCTCGAAGCAGAGGCGCCGCGCCTCGAAGGGCAGCAGCCCGAGCCTCGGGTCGGGCCAGCCGCGCGCGATCTTCTCCGGCTGTTCGGACGCGACCTGCTCGATGTCCATGCCGCCGACCGTCGAGAGCATCACCACGGGCCGCCGCCGGTCGCGGTCGACGGTCACGCCGAGGTACAGCTCGCTGCGCACCTTCGCGGCGCGCTCCACGTAGACCTTCTCGACGCGCAGTCCTTTGATGTCCATCCCGAGGATGGAGCGCGCGGCCTCGTGCGCCTCTTCCGGCGATCGCGCGAGCTTGATGCCGCCGGCCTTGCCGCGGCCGCCGACGTGGACCTGCGCCTTCACCGCGACGGGCGCCGCGAGCTCGCGCGCGGCGGACGCCGCCTCGTCGGGCGTGAGCGCGAGCTTGCCGGGCGGAACGGGGATGCCGGCGCGCGCGAGAACGCTCTTGGCTTGGTACTCGTGCAGCTTCACCGGCGGGCCGACCATAGCACCGATCCGCCGCGGACACGTTCGTGCCACCATGCACGGGCGTGACGACGCATCGCATCGCGGTCATCCCCGGCGACGGCATCGGCACAGAGGTCATCCCCATCGGCGTCGCGGTCGCGCGTCGCGCGCTCGAGATCACCGGGACGTCGACGATCGCGACGACCGACCTCGACTGGTCGTGCGAGCGCTACGCGCGCGAGGGATCGATGATGCCCGTCGACGGCCTGCGCATCCTCGCGCAGCACGACGCGATCCTCCTCGGCGCGGTCGGGTCGCCCGGCGTGCCGGACCACGTCAGCCTGTGGGGGCTGCTGATCCCGATCCGCCAGGGCTTCGACCTGTACGTGAACCTGCGGCCCGTCCGCGTCCTCGACGGGATCCCGTCGCCGCTGCGCGCGGGCAGCCCCCAGACGGTCGACATGCTCTTCATCCGCGAGAACACCGAGGGCGAGTACGCCGGCATCGGCGGGCGCTACCGGCGCGGGACCGCGGAGGAGGTCGCGATGCAGACGGCGGTGTACTCCCGCCGCGGCGTCGAGCGCGTCGCGCGCTACGCGTTCGAGCGCGCGCGCGAGCGCCGCAAGAAGCTGGCGTCGGTCACGAAGTCGAACGCCATCCAGTACACGGCGGTCCTGTGGGACGAGGTCGTCGCCGAGGTGGGGAAGGGCTTCCCCGACGTTCAGCTCACCAGCTACCTCGTCGACGCCATGGCGGCGCGCATGATCACGCACCCGCAGTCGCTCGACGTCGTCGTCGCGAGCAACCTCTACGGCGACATCCTCACCGACATCGGCGGAGCGCTCCAGGGATCGCTCGGCCTCGCGGCCTCCGCGAACCTCGACCCGACCCGGCGCAACCCGTCGCTGTTCGAGCCCGTCCACGGGTCGGCGCCGGACATCGCGGGCAAGGGCATCGCGGACCC
>JAGWSB010000115.1 GCA_028876375.1 Chloroflexota bacterium
CCATGCGTCCGGGATAGAGCGGCGCGAGGATCGCGGCCGCGGGGACGACGCTCGCCGCGGCGAAGCCGAGACCCGGCAGGATCCCGCCGAACACGAAGAGGCCGATCTCGCTGCGCACGCTGGCCATCCCGAGCGCGGCGAGCGCCATGAGCGCGAGACCCGAGATCATGACCAGGGCGGGGGAGACGCGCGCGCACAGCCGCGCGGAGAGCGGCTGCGCGATGCCGTAGGAGACGAGGGTGAGCGCGGCGGCGAGGCCGATCGTCGCGCGGTCGACGCCCAGCGCCGCCTCGAGCGGGACGACGAACGCGGTGAACGCGAAGCGCGAGCCCGAGGCGAAGAAGACGCAGAGGAAGACGGCGACGAGGGCGCGCACCTCAGCCCTCGTAGCGGCGGACCGTCGTGCCGGTCAGCGCGAGCCACGCCGCGTACGCGAAGCACAGCGCGCCGCCGACGGCGAGCCCGAGCTGCGGGCCGACGACGCTCGCGACGGCGCCGAGCTGCGCCTGCCCGAGGGCCGGTCCGCCGCGCGACGCCATCTGGTACACGGACGTCACGCGGCCGCGCAGGCGGTCGGGCGTCTCGACCTGCACGACCGCCTGACGGATCGTCTGCGCGACGGCGTCGAAGAACCCGAGCGCCGCGGTGACGACGACGGCGACCGCGAACGCGGGCACGTAGCCGAGGAGCGCGGCGCACACGGCGTACGCCGTCGTGGCGGCGAGCACGAGGACGCCCTTGCGGCGCATCGTGCGCAGGCGGTAGACGATGCCCGAGCCGAAGATCGCGCCGACGGCCGGCGCGGCGGAGAGCAGGCCGTACCCCGCGGCGCCGACGGCGAAGACGTCGCGCGCGAGCGCGGGGAGCACGACGCGGTAGGCCGCGAAGAACGTCGCCGAGACGTCGAGCGAGATGAGCTGCCAGATGAGCGGCCGCCCGCGTACGTACTCGAAACCTTCGACGATCGCGTGCGTCAGCGGCTGTGGCACGCGCGGCTCCATCTTCTCGAAGCCGATGAAGCCGAGGGTGACGATGAGCGCGACGTAGGTGACGACGTCGAAGGTGTAGACGGCGCCTGCGCCCCAGAGGGCGATGAGGATGCCGGCGATCGCGGGGCCGGCGAACCGCGCGAGCTGCTGCGCGGGGATGAGGAGCGCGAAGGCGTCGACGACGCGCTCCTTGGGGACGACGGCGGGCACGAGCGACTGTCGCGCCGGGCCGTCGAAGGTGGCCGCGGCCGCGACGACGGTGCCGGCGACGTAGATCCACGCCGGCGCGATGTGGTGCGTGAACGTGAGCGCCGCGAGGAGGACCGACGAGAGGAGGCTCGACGCTTGCGCCGCCTGGAGGAGGCGACGGCGGTCCCAACGGTCCGCGAGCCCGCCGCCGAGCGGTCCGAGGAAGATGACGGAGATCCCCTGGAGAAGGCTCACGATGCCGACGGCGAGGGTCGAGTCGGTGATGTCCTGGATCTGCCACAGGTTGGCGGCCGCGGTCGCCTGCGTGCCGATCGCCGAGAACGCGATGCCCAGCCAGAAGAGGCGGAACCCGCCGTATCGGAAGACGGGCGGGATCACTCGGCGGCCGCGCTCACGCGCGCATTGTCACGGACACGGCGCGCGTCCGGTGCGCTCTGCCCCGCGCGGACCCTGCCGGGAGCGGCCGGGTCCGGCTTGCGTCTAGGCCGTGATCTTCGCGGCGGTCTCCTTCCCTAGGACCTCCCAGATGCGCTGCGGGCTCTCGCCGCCGATCACCAGCCTGTTGCTCGTCGCGAGGTACGCGAGGTCGATGTTGAGCTCCTGCTGTGCCAGCTTGCGGAACCGCTCCGCGCCCGAACCGGGTCGGTCCTCGACGTCGACGACGACGACCTCCCGTTCACCCTTCACCTTCACTCCGGCCGACTCGATGGCGCGGCGCGCCTTGTCCGCGTCCTTGATGAAGAGGAAGTGGAAGACGTTGCCGCCGTCGGCCGAGCCACACAGCCCATCGATGTTCGCTTTCGCCGCGGCGATCGCGTCCATCACCTTCGCGAGCTTGCCGGGCCTGTCCTCGAGAGTGACGCTGAGATCGGTCGCTTTCGTGAGCATCGGCTCACCCCCTCGCCCTGATGTGGTGACCCGGGCCGCTCCCCGGCGACACCCTCGCACCTCGGTCAAGAGGCGGGCGGGTGCCGAGCGGCCGGGCCAGCGAGCCGATCGACGCTCTTCCGCACTACCCTCCCGTCCTGTGACCTACCGCCCCGGTATCGGCCTCCCGGCGAACACGACGATGGCGGAGGCGGAACGGCTCGCGGCCGAGGCCGAGTCGGCCGGCGCGAGCGGCGTGTGGATCACCGACCTGCGGCGCGATCCGTACCTCGCCTGCGCCGCCGCCATCCGCGCGACGAAGGCGATCACGGTGGGCACCGACGTCGCCGTCGCCTTCGCGCGCACGCCCGCCGCCACGGCCCAGGCGTCCTGGGATCTCGCCGGTTATTCGAACGGCCGCTTCGTCCTCGGACTCGGCTCGCAGGTCGGCCCGACGCTGCTCTCGCGCTTCGGCGTCGATCTCGATCGGCCCGCGCCGCGCATGCGCGACTACGTCCGCGCCGTGCGCGCGTGCTGGGACGCGTACCGCAAGGGCCGCGGCCGCTACGAGGGCGAGTACTTCACCGTACGCCAGCCCGTCTTCTCTCCGGGCGCCGACGAGCCGTGGCCGGCCACACCTATATATGTCGCCGGCGTGAACCCGGTCATGACCGCCGTGGCCGGCGAGGTGGCCGACGGCTTCGCCGCCCACATGTTCTGCACCGCGCGCTACCTCGACGGCGTCATCCGGCCCGCGCTCGCGAAGGGCGCGGCACGCGCCGGACGCACGCCGCCGAAGGTCCTGCTCCCGCTCGTCGTCGGGCGCGACCGCGCCAGCCTCGCGACGTACATGACCGTGTACACCGTGCCGTCCTACCGCCGCGTCCTCGACGAGGCCGGGCTCAAAGAGGAGATGGACGCCATCCTCGCGGCGATCGCCGACCGCCGGCGCACCGAGGCGGCCAAGATCATCGAGGCCCATGCGCTCGATCAGCTCGCCGTCACGCTCATCGAGGAGCTGCCCGCGTCGCTCGAGCGCTGGCGCGCGCACGCCGACGAGCTCGGGCTGAGCGTCGCGTGGTACGGCCTCGACCACGCGCAGCAGGTCGCGCTCGCGCGCGACGTCCTTCGCGCCGTCGAACGGCTCTAGGCTAGGAGCGTGCCCCTGGCCCTCGACGGCGTGCGCGTCGTCTCGCTCGAGCAGGCTGTCGCCGCGCCGCTCTGCACGCGCCACCTCGCCGACCTCGGCGCCGACGTGGTCAAGGTGGAGCGGCCCGAGGGCGACTTCGCGCGGCGCTACGACAGCATCGTCGAGGGGACCTCGGCGTACTTCGTGTGGCTCAACCGCGGCAAGCGCAGCATCGCGCTCGATCTCGCCACGCCCGCCGACCGCGCGACGTTCGACGCGCTCCTCGGCGACGCCGACGTCTTCGTTCACAACCTCGGTCCCGGCGCGGTCGAGCGCCTCGGCTATGGCTGGGGCGACGCGCACGCGCGCTGGCCGCGCCTGGTCTGGGTCTGCATCTCGGGCTACGGCACCGACGGTCCGTACCGCGACCGCAAGGCCTACGACCTGCTCATCCAGGCCGAGGCCGCGCTCATGTCCATCACCGGCTCGCCGGAGGCGTCGGCGAAGGTCGGCATCTCGCTCGCCGACATCGCCGGCGGCGTGTACGGCTTCTCATCCGTCCTCGCCGCGCTGCGCCTGCGCGACCGGACGGGCGAGGGGCAGCGCTGCGAGATCTCCCTCTTCGACTGCCTCGCCGAGTGGATGACCGTTCCCCTCTACTACCGGATGTACGGTGGGTGGACCCTCGGACGCATGGGCACGCGCCACAACACCATCGCGCCCTACGGCGAGTACCGCTGCGCGGACGGCTCGGTCATGCTCGCGGTCCAGAACGAGAAGCAGTGGCGGGCGTTCTGCGACGTCGTCATCGAGCGGCCCGAGCTCATCGACGATCCGCGCTTCCGCACCAACGAGCTGCGCAGCCGCCGGCGCGCCGAGCTCGAGGCGATCGTCGAGGAGATCCTCGCCTCGCACGCCCGCGCGGAGGTCGAAGCGAGGCTCATCGCGGCCGACGTCCCCTTCAGCACCTTCAACACCGTCCTCGAGCTCGCCGAGCACCCGCAGCTCGCCGCGCGCGACCGCTGGGTCGACGTGACGACACCCACGGGGACGGCGCGCGCGGTGCGTCCGCCCTTCGAGACCGGCACGATCTCCGCGCGCGTCGGCGCCGTCCCCGGGCTCGACGAGCACGGCGCGCAGATCCGCCGCGAGCTCGAGGCGAAGGAGCGGCGCTGACGGCCGCGCCTCGCTCGTCCGCGCCGCGGGCCGATGCTCCGGCCGCCGTCGTCCTCGCCGACTTCTGCGCCGCCCTCTCGTGGGACAGCGTCCCCGCGGCCGCGCGCGAGCGCACCGCGGAGCTGGTCCTCGACCTCGTCGGCGTCGCGAGCCGCGGCAGCGCCGCGGCGTCGTCGCGCGCGGCGCAGACCGTCGTCGCCGCGCAGCCGCCCGGGAGGTCGACGGTCATCGGCGGGACGCGCCTCGGCGGCCCGGCGGTGCGGTCCACCGCGACGTGGGCCGCTCTCGCGAACGGGGCCTCGGCGCACGCGACGGAGATGGACGACGTCACGACCGAGTCGTCGCTCCATCCCGGCGTCGCCGTCATCCCCGCCGCCCTCGCGCTCGCGCAGGAGCGCGGCGCGTCGGGACGCGCGTTCCTCGAGGCCGTCGTCTGCGGCTACGAGGTGACGATCCGCGTCGGCAACGCGCTCGGCGCCGCGTCGGCGTACGCGCGCGGCTTCCATCCGACGGGTGTCGCGGGCGTGTTCGGTGCGGCGGCCGCGGCATCGAAGCTCCTCGGCCTCGACGCGGACGCCGCCGCGAACGCCATCGGGATCGCCGGGACGATGGCCTCCGGCTCGCTCGAGTACCTCTCCGGCGGCGCGTGGACGAAGCGCCTCAACCCGGGATGGGCGGCGCACGGCGGGATCGTCGCCGCCAGCCTCGCCGCCGCCGGCTTCACCGGGCCGCGCACGGCGATCGAAGGCGAGCACGGCCTGCTGCGCGGGTACACGGACGCGCCGCTGCCCGAGCGTCTCACCGAGGGCCTCTCGCTCGACGACCTCCAGGTCATGCGCGTCTCGATCAAGCCCTACGGCTGCTGCCGCTACTGCCACGGCATCATCGACGCCGTCCTCGCGCTCCGCGCCGAGCACGGCCTGCGCCCGGGGGACGTTGCCGGCATGCGCGTGGGCGTCCTGTCCGGCGGCTGGTCGCTCATCGCCGATCCGCCCGAGCGCGTGCGCGATCCGCGCAACGTCGTCGACGCGCAGTTCAGCGCGCCGTACGCCGCGGCCGTCGCGCTCGCGCGCGGCCGCGCGGGGCTCGCCGAGTTCAGCGACGAGACGCTGCGCGACCCCGTGGTCCGCGGCCTCACCTCGCGCGCGGAGTGCTACCGCGACGCGGCGCTCGACGCGGTGTACCCGCGACAGTGGCCGGCGGCCGCGGAGATCCGCCTGCGTGACGGCCGCGTCGTGAGCAAGCGCATCGAGCACGCGCTCGGCGAGCCGGAGAACCCCGTCCCGCGCGACGCGCTCGTCGCGCGCTTCGTCGAGATGGTCGCCGACCGGGCGAGCTCGAGCGCGGCGCACGATCTCGCACGGGGGATCCTGGCCCTGGAGGCGGCTCCCGACCTATCGGTGGTGGAGGCTCTCGGCTAGCGCTACTGCGGGACGAGTGTGTCCGCGATGATGTCATTGAGCTCGCTCAGGTTCTTGACGCCGAGGCCGACCAGCGCCCCGAGCAGCGCGGCTCGCAGGACCGCCCCCGCGTCGCGACGGTCCGATGACGCGAGGACGGCGCAGAAGACCCCGACGGCGGTCGCGACGCTCAGCTCGTCGCCGTGCCGTCGCATCGCGTTCAGGACGGGGTAACGGTCGGGTGTGACGAGCTCCGGTGGGACGGGCGTGGGTATGGGCTTTGTGGACACGTCGCCATATTGTATATTCCCGCGCCTCCTCGAACCTCTATTGGTCGAGGCCGCGCCGCGCGACGGGAGGGGATAAGCACATGTGGGATCCGATCCGATCGATCGCCGCCGCGGTCTCGCTCACCCTGGTCTTCGCCGCCTGCGCGCCCGCCGCGGCGCCTAGTCCCAGCCCTCAGGCGAGCGTCGGCGCGTCCGCCGCTCCCGCGGGATCTGCGAGCGCCGCGCCGGGCGGGATAGTCCCGCTCAAGCCGCTCGGTCCCGGCGA
>JAGWSB010000116.1 GCA_028876375.1 Chloroflexota bacterium
TCGCGGTACGACACCATGAAGTCCGCGGCCGCGCGTACGAGCTTGCGGTACAGCGGGCGGATGAACTCGAGGTCGCCGAGGCGCTCGTAGTGCAGCCACAGCGCCCACAGCGGAAGCGCGGTCTCGTCCTCCTGGATCGGCAGCTGCAGCTTGCCGTCGGCGGTCGTCCAGGCCAGCCATGACGAGCCGACGGATCCGTCGGGGTCGTACTTGTGCTGGAGGTACCCCTCGCGCGTGCGGAGCTCGCCGCACAGCGCGTAGAAGCGCCGCGGCAGCTCGACGTAGCCGGCGAGATCCATCGCGCGCGCGGCGAGCGCCGCGTCGCGTGGCCACATGTAGGAGTAGGTGTCGCGGTTGAACCGCAGCACGTCGGAGTCGTTGGCGGCGAGGATCGCGCCGCGCTCGTCCGCCTGGGTGCGGACGACGAGGCACGACCTCTTGTAGAGCGCGTACAGCTCGGGTGGCAGAGCGCTCGATATCCCCGCCTCGTCCTTGTTCGCCCACAGACGCCAGTAGTCGCGCGTGCGGTCGACGAACGACGCCGGCCCGCGGTCCTTGACGAGCTGGTCGAGGATGCGCACCTCGTCGTACGTCTGACCCGCCGCGATCCACAAGACGGCCGTCGCCGCGCCGTTCGGAGCGACGCGCAGGTCGAGCTCGCCGACCGTGTCGATGGAGCCCTGCGAGACGGGGTTGCGCGAGAGGACGCCATCCTCCGCGTCGCGCCACGTCCCCACCGCCGTCCCGGTCTCCTTGCGTCCCACCGCGTACGAGGAGAGGCCCGCGTTCCCGCTGGGGCCGAGCCCGTCGAGGAGGAAGTAGCGGCGGGCCTTGTAGTGGACGAGCCCCCTGCTGCGCGGGTCGTAGTAGGCGGAGTCGCCGACGTCGTTGCCGTAGAGGTGCGCGTCGAAGTGTTGGAAGAGGCGCACCTCGCGCGCCCGGCCGCTCGTGTCGGTGACCGTGACCTCCTTGAGGTACACGTCGCGGTCGAAGTCGACGGCGTCGCGGCAGTCGACGATCAGCCCGAGCGTCGCGCTCTCGAGCCGGACCTCGGTGACGAGCGTGTCCGTCGCATACCGCAGCGTGCGCCGCCAGGCGTCGTCGCTCGTCCAGTGGAGCGCGCCGTCGACCCACACGCCGAAGCGGCAGGGATCGCCTTCGGTGTGGTCCTCCATCCCCACGTACGGGAAGTAGACGTCGCGCAGCTGGTAGAGACGGTCGAAGGTGAGCAGGAGCTCGCCGTTCCCGATGGGCAGGTCGCGTGGCATGCCGCGAGGCTAGCTCAGCGGCGGCAGGCTTCCATGAAGCGCTTGATGTTCGCGATGGCGGCCTCGCGCTCGCGCTTCTGGATGAGGTCGGGGCGGATGAACGGGTCGCCCAGGCCGTAGCCGGCGACGCCCGCCTTCTCGTAGTCCGGGATCTCGGACAGCTGGATGGGCCCGGTCGGGACGAGCGGGATGCCCCTGATCGCGCGCTGGACGGCGGCGATGTACGCCGGCCCGCCGAGCATCTGGATGGGGAAGATCTTCACGAAGTCCGCGCCGAGCTCGGCCGCCTGAACGACCTCCGTCGGCGTCATCGTGCCCGGCATCGACATCGCGTCGCGCGCGTGGGCGGCGGCGATCATGTCCGGGACGAGGATCGCGCTGACGAGGAAGCGAGCGCCGGCGGCGAGCGCGTCCTCGGCCTGACGGCCGCTCAGGACGGTGCCGGCGCCGATGACCCCGCCGCGGTCGGCGATCTCCTCGTCCGTCGACAGCCGCTGGATGACCTCGAACGCGTCGGGAACGGTGAGCGTGATCTCGATGAGCCGCACGCCGGCCATGGCGAGCGTGCGCGCGCAGCGCTCCGCGAGCTCGGGGCTGCCGACGCGGATGACCGCGACGATGCGGTCCTCGGCGAAGATCTTGACGAGGTCGCGGCGCGTCGCGAGCGGGCGCTGGGTGATCGCCACGCGAGGATGGTACGGGTCGGCGGCGGTCGCCGTCGACTAACGCTCGACGAGGAAGACGCGCGCCGGCGATCCGGTGCCGCCGGCGATCTTCAGCGGCCCGCAGAAGAGCTCGTAAGCGCCGGCGGCGACGTCGCGCAGATCGAGGCCCTCGATGATCACGACCTGGGCGCGCAGGAGTGCGTGGTGCACCGGGTGTCCGATCTTCCCCGACCCGAAGGGTTCGATCGAGAGGTAGTCGATCCCGACGAGCTTGACCCCCGACTCCACGAGCCAGTGCGCGGCCGTCTCGTCGAGCGCGATGAAGTCCTGCTGGAAGGCGTGTCCCGCGTCGCGCCACAGCTCGCTGTTGCGGGTCTTGAACAGCACGCGCTCGGTGCCGCGCGGGACGTTCGCCGAGGCGAGCCACTTCGCCGAGATGTGGTCCTCCTCGTCGTACGCGATGACGCGGCAGGGACCGACGAGGGCATCGACGGGTAGCTGGTCGATCGCGTTCGCGCCTTCGACGAAGTGGACGGGCGGGTCGACGTGCGTGCCGGTGTGGTCGCCGAACGTCACGAGCGACACGTTCGAGCTGTCGCCTCGCGCGATCCGCTTGAGCGGCTCGACGTGCGGCCCCTGCTCGCCCGGCCAGGTGGGCATGTCCGAGCGCAGCGTGACCATCACGTCGTGGATCCGCATACCCGATAGTGTGCGCCGCGATGGGCATGACGCCGAAAGAGGTCGAGGACGTGTTCCGCTCGTCCGGCGCGTTCCTCGAGGGCCACTTCGTCCTCGCCTCCGGTCGGCACTCCCCCAAGTACCTCGAGAAGTTCCAGGTCCTGCAGTGGCCGGCCAAGACGGAGGCGCTCTGCGCCACCATCGTCGAGCGCGTTCGCGCGTTCGAGGCCGAGACGGTCGCCGGCCCGACGACCGGAGGGGTCGTGCTCGCGCACGAGGTCGGTCGCCAGCTCGGGACGCGGGCGGTCTACGCGGAACGCAAGGAGGGCGGCCCCGGGCGTGAGTTCCGCCGCGGCTTCCCGCTGCGGCCGGGAGAGCGGGTGCTCGTCGTCGACGACATCATGTCGACCGGCGGATCGGTCGAGGAGACGATCGCGGCGGTGCGCGACGCCGGCGCGAGCGTCGTCGGCGCGGCCGTCCTCGTCGACCGCTCGGGCGGGGCGGCGGCGAAGCGCCTCGGCGCCATACCCCTGGTGGCCCTGTGGGAGGTGGAGATCGAGACGTACGATCCGGCGTCGTGCCCGCAGTGCGCCGCGGGTCAGCCGATACGGAAGCCCGGCACGACACCTGCCGGGAAGGAGCGCGCCAGATGAAGGACCTCGCTCGCACTCTCAGGACGCTCGCGTGGGTCGCCGTCGTCGCGGCCATCTACCAGGAGCTGAAGAAGCCTCCGGCCGAGCGCACCTGGCACGGCAAGGTCGGAGGGATGATCCCCTACGACTTCCGCATCCCGACCCCCGAGCGCGTGAAGTCCGCGTACTGGGATCCGTCGAGCGACACCGTCTTCACCGACAAGGTCGTCGGCGTCGGCTGGGCGGTGAACATCCCGGTCCTCATGCGGAAGCTGAACGTCGCGTTCGAGCAGTGCGCGGAGATGTGCCGGCCGATGCAGGAGGAGATCTCGCGGCGCGTGCCGCAGGTGACCGGACGGCGCCCCGGGAACGGAGAGCCGGAGCAGTAGAGCGCTCCGCCCCTATCCTGGCCGCGCCGGATGACGACGCCGCTCACCGTCCCCATCCGCAGCGGCACCGAACTGCTGCAGGCCGACCTCTACGGCGCGCTGCCCGCGCGCCGCGCCGTCGTCCTCTGTCACGGCGAGCACTGGGACGCGCTGGGCTGGCGCGAGATCGCGCCGCGCTTCGTCGAGCGCGGCATGCCCGCGCTCGCGGTCAACCTGCGCGGGTACGACGGCTCGACGGGCCGCAGCGAGCAGTACGAGGCGGGCAAGCCGTGGTCGCCGATCGTCGACGTCGGCGCCGGCGTACAGCTCCTGCGTGAGCGCGGTGCCGCGGAGATCGCGCTCGTCGGCGCTTCGATGGGCGGCCACGCCGTCCTCGGCGTCGCGCTCGAGGCGGACGTCGAGTGCGTCGTCGCGGTGTCCGCGCCCGTGGTCGCCGTGCCCGACGCGATGAGCGCGCGGGTGCGTGGCCGCAAGCTCTACGTCGCGACGAGCGACGACACGATGGGAGCGACGCCGCACGTCCTCGCGAGCTTCGCCGCGCTGAGCGGCGAGAAGAGGCTCCTCCTCATCGGCGGGAAGGAGCACTCCAAAGGGATGTTCACCGCGCCATACGGCGAAGAGGTCACGACGGCCATCGTCGACTTCGTCGCGCGGGGCCTCTAGTGCCGGCGCGGGTCAACCCGGACGTCCCGGGCGAGGCGAAGCTGCTGCGCAAGGTGGGGAAGCGCATCCGCGAGCTGCGCACGAAGCGCAAGCTGACGATGGCCCAGCTCGGGATGGACCGCCGGGGGCGCGTGTACTTCGAGCGTCAGTACGTCTGGAAGATGGAGACGGGCCGCGTCGCGCCGTCGCTCGCCGCGCTCTCGCATTTCGCGAAGCGCCTCGACGTGACGATCGCCGACCTCGTGCGCGGGGTCTAGTCGAGCGGCGTCGCCGCGTGCACGGGGATGGTGCCCGTGTACGCCGGCAACCGGACCGTCGCGGCGCGGTCCACCGACAGCCGCAGCCCGTACAGCTCGCTCCGCCGCTTGAGGTCTCGCAGCGTGGCCGCGTCGGAGAGCGCGCGCACCAGCTGGTCGGGCTGCCCGAGGACGCTCACGACGAACGGCGGCGACATGAGGCGGCCGTTCACCTGGATCGTGGACCCGACGCACGCGGTGGCGGAGGTGATGCGCTCTCCGTTCACCGCGATCCCCAGGGCGCCCGCTTTCCAGGCGGCATTGAACACGTCGGCGATGTCCTGGCTGTGCACGATCGCGAGCTCGATGGAGCGCCGCGGCGCGCTGGGAGAGAGGCGTCCGTCGTCGAGCGTCACGACGACGCCGCTGCCGCTCTTCGCGGTGAGGCCGCTCGAGTCGCGGAGCGACTCGATGCGCTTCGCGAGCGACGCGCTGCTCGAGCCGAGCGTCGCCGTCTGGCGCTGGATCGCGTCCAGCTGGGTGCGCAGGTCCGCGACCTGGCTCTTCAGCCGATCCTGCTCGTGCTGCATCTCCGTCGCGGACTCCGCGAGGTCGGCGCTGTACCGCGACGCGATGGGCGAGCGCGTCGACTGCGTCTGCCACTGCACGCCGATGACGAGCCCCAGGAGAAGGGCGGGAAGGAAGAAGACGACGGCCGCGCGCACCCGGTCAACCTACACTTTGTCCTCGCGGGCCTGTAGCTCAACGGCAGAGCAGGGGACTTTTAATCCCTTGGTTCCGGGTTCGAATCCCGGCAGGCTCACACGTGTGTGACCGACGTAGGACGGTGACGTTGGCGACCCCGATCTTCTGACGTAGGAGCTCGTAGGGGGTCTGCCCGCCCAGCGCACCGTGCGGGCGATTGAAATTGTAGAAGTCCTCCCACTCCTGGAGCTTCAGCGAGAAGACCTTGGCGTCGTCGACCACGACGCCGTCGAGCATCCGGTAGAACTCCTCGGCATCGAGGAGCGCTCGACCTTGCCGTTGAGGCGCGGTGTCGCCGGTCTGATGTACACATGCTCGATGCCGCGGTCGAGGACGTGCCAGTGGAAGCGGGCTTGGAACTCGGAGCCGTTGTCGGTCTGGATCCGCTGGACGTGGAACGGGAGCTTCTCGAGCACGTAGTCGACGAACTGGATCGCGCTCTTCTGCCCCAGCTGGTCGTAGATGCGGAGGACCCGCAGGCGGGTGCAGTCGTCGATGGCGGTGAACTGGTAGTGCCTCTTGCGTGAGCCTTGAGCGGGGCGATGAACTTCACGTCGATCCGGACCTGGTGGCCGGGTTCGGGCTTCTCATATCGCTTCCAGCGCTCGCGGTAGCGAACGTAGCGCTGGGACGCAGGCAGGCGGCTGAGGCCGAGCCGGCGGAGGATCCGCCAGACCCCGGACTGGCTCAGCGACAGGTCGCGGTAGCGGTGAGGTACATCGCGATCTTCAGCGGCCCGAAGTGGTACTGCTGGCGCAGGTAGACGATCTTGCCGACGACGTCGGCGCTCGTCGCCCGGGGACTGCGCCGGGGCCGCGACGAGCGATCGCGGAGACCGGCCTCACCGAAGTGCGAGTGGCGCCGTTTCCAGCGGTTGAAGGCGGTCCGGGGTGATCCCGTAGTAGCGGCAGGTCAGCGAGACGTTGTGGGTGACCTCCTGGGCGTGCCGGAG
>JAGWSB010000022.1 GCA_028876375.1 Chloroflexota bacterium
GCCGCCGCACGCCGCGATGAGCCCGCCCGCCACGACCGCGCTCGACCGGATCAACAGATCGCGCCGCTTCATGATCCATCCTCCCCAGCTGCCGCCGATGGCGGCTGGATCATACGCCGGGGTCCGTGTCTAGATGACCTTGTCCGATGCGAGCTGCTCGATCTCGCCATCGCTGTATCCGAGCTCGCGGAGCAGCGGCTTGGTGTGCTCGCCGAGGAGGGGCGGCGGGCCGGCGCGGTCGGCGCCGAGCGAGACGGCGCTGCCGACGAGCCGCATCGGCCCGAGCGTGGGGTGGAGCAGGTCGCGGACCATCCCGAGCGCCCGCACCTGCGGGTCGGCGAAGACCTCGTCCATGCGCAGGATGGGCGCCGCCGGAACGTCCGCCGCCTGGAGCGCCGCGACCCATTCGTCGCGCGGCCGCGTCGCGAAGGTCTCCGCCAGCGTGCGGCGCAGCTCGTCGTAGCCCTTGACCCGCGCGCGCCTGTCGGAAAAGCGCGGATCGTCGCGCAGCTCGGGTCGGCCGACGGCCGTCGTGAGCGCCTCCCAGAACTTCGGCGGCGACGAGAGGTGCACGACGAACGGCTTCCCGTCCGACGCGGTGAAGGCGTAGACCTGCGCGAGCCGCGCGCGCGCGCCGCGCGTAGGCGTCTCGCCGCCGTCGGCGAGGAAGCGCGCCGCGTTCTCGGCGAGGAACGCGGTCGTCGCCTGCAGCAGCGACGTCTCGACCTTGCGGCCGCGGCCGGTGCGCTCGCGCCCGACGAGGGCGCCGAGGATCCCGTACGCGGCGAACACGCCGGTCACGTGATCGGAGAGCGAGACGCCCATCGGCTGCGGGTGATCGAGGTCGGTGAGCAGCCCGAGCAGGCCCGACAGCGCCTGGCCGATGGTGTCGTAGCCCGGCCGGTCGCGGTACGGGCCGTGCGATCCGAAGCCGGAGATCGAGCAGTAGACGATCCGCGGATTGACCGCGCCGAGGTCGGCGTAGCCGATCCCGAGCCGCTCGGCGGCGCCGGGGCGGAAGTTCTCGATGAAGACGTCGGCCTCGCGCGCGAGGCGGAGGACGATCTCGCGCCCGCGCGGCGAGCGCATGTCGATGGTGATGCTCCGCTTCGAGTAGTTCACGCCGCGGAACGTCGGCGCGATGCCCAGCTCGCCCCAGCTGCGGAAGGGATCGCCGTGGCCGGGCTCCTCGACCTTCACGACGTCCGCCCCCATGTCGGCGAGGAGGGACGCGGCGTAGGGGCCGGTGACGTAGCTGGCGGCCTCGACGACACGGAAGCCGTCGAGCGGCAGCGTCACGCCGTCTGCGCTATCCGGATGTCCCACACGTCCTCGTCGCCGCCGAGCGACGGGCAGTACACGTCGACCTGGAGCAGCGTCGCGCAGCCGGGGCAGGCGTACTCGCGGTACACGCCGAGGTACGGCTTGCCGTCGGGCATCGGCCGCCCCGCGAGCTCTGCCAGGTCGCGGTCGCGCCGCAGCGCGTAGCGCTTGTAGTTCGCGCCGCCGGCGCACAGGAGGTGGCCGCACCGCACGCAGCGCACGGCGGACTCGCCGGCGTCGCCGCGCGCGATCTCGAGGTACTCGTGATGGCGCAGCGCGGTCGTCCACCGCGTGGAGCGGAACGCCGGCGCCTTCTCGCTCGCGCGTCCCGCGCGGCGGTCGGCGCGGACGGCGGCGCGGCGCTTCTCCGTCGCCGCGGCGTCGAGACCGCCGTCGTGGCCGACGACGACGCCGTAGACGAGGTCCGCCGCACGGCGCGTGACGCGACCGTCGCGAACGTCGCGGGCGACGCGATCGGGCTCCCTCTCGAGCGGATCGCCGTACCCGCCGCCGCCCTGGACGAAGTCCGCGACCCACCAGCCCTCGGGGAGCGCGAGGCGGTGCGGCGAGCCCGCGGGCACCGAGACCTTCGCGAGCTTCGAGGCGAGGAGCTCCTCGGCCCCGCTCGGGTATGCCGCGTCGCCGTCCTGCGGCTCGAGGAGCGCGCGGATGCCGCCGGTGCCGGAGGGGTAGCCGCCGAAGAGACCGAACCCGCCGTGCGGCATCCCGCCGTAGGGCTTGTAGTCGGAGGTCACGTCCTTCGAGCCGCGGACCTTGTACAGGCGCTCGCTGCCGTTGCCGCCGTTCCAGCGCCCCGCGCCGCCGCCGTCCGGGAGATGCCGCCGCGTGTAGTAGGTGAACGGGTACTGCATCTCGATGCGCTCGACGTCGCTGATGCCGCCGGTCGGGATGTTCGGGTGGCCGCCCGTCGGGACGCCGTCGCGCGTGGGCGACGCGCCCAGTCCCCCGCCGTGGATGTCGTAGAGGCCCTGCGGCACCGGCCAGCCGTTCGCGGTGTGGCCGCCGTAGAAGTAGCCGGGCCCGCCGACGTACCAGAGCCCCTGCCAGCTCGCGTTGATGTCGTCGTAGCGGCCCGCGGCGTAGTTCATCTTCGCCAGGCACTCGCTGACGGCCGCGACGATGTACTGGCCGACGCGCGGCGACCCGCCGCAGGCGGCGGGGAAGCGGCAGTGGATGAGCGATCCCTCGGGCACGCGCACGCTGACGGGCGCCATCTTCCCGTCGCTCCAGGGGACGTCCCAGAACAGCCCGTTGGTGAGCGCGATCGCGACGTGCGCGGTCGTCCCGGGGAGCGTCGAGTTCTGGTCGTTGTGCATCTGCGGACTGGTCCCGCTGAAGTCGATGTCGAGGGAATCGCCCTTCTTCGTCATGGTGCACACGATCTGGTACGGCTCGGCCGCGCGGCTCTTCTCGCCGACGGCGGAGCCGTAGATGCGGCTCTGCCACACGCCGTCGGGGATGCGGCGCAGCTTCTCGCGCGCCATCCGCTCGGCGTCCTCGATCATCTTCTCGCCGGCGGCACGCGCGAACTCGACGCCGAACTTCTCGACGAGCCCGAGGTAGCCGCGCGCGCAGACGGTGTTCGCGGCGATGCGGCTCTTGAGGTCGAGGCCGACGTACTCGGGGTCGCGGCACTGCTCGACGATCGTGCGGAAGACGTCCTCGCGGAACTTCCCGGCCTCGACCACCTTCAGCCCGATGATCCGGACGCCCTCGTGGTAGATCTCGGTCGCCGCGCCGCGCAGCGTCCCGCCGGTGTCGGCCGTGTGGGTGCTCGACGCGACCCAGGCGATGCGCTCGCCCTGCCGGTAGATCGGCATCACGACCATCTGGTCGTAGGTGTGCGATCCGGCCATGTAGGGGTCGTTGTTGTAGATCTGGTCGCCCTCGGAGAAGCCGGGGCTTTCGTCGAAGAGCTCGATGAGCTTGCGGATCGCGTCGCTCGTCGCCGCGGCGAAGCGCAGGTGGCCCGAGCAGGCGAGGATCATGCGCCCGCTGGCGTCGTAGAACGAGCTCATGCACTCGCCGCCCTGGACGACGATCGGCGACGCCGACACGCGCTGGAGGGCGATGCGTCCCTCCTCGCCCACGGCCCACAGTCGATGGGCAAAGACCTCGTAGCGGATCGGGTCGACGATCATCGGGTTATGAGAGGATAGCGACCGTCATGCGGGAGGGGTCCGGATCGTTCACGATCGGCGTCGACACCGGCGGCACGTTCACCGACGTCGCGCTCCTCACGCCGAACGGCGATCTCGTGATGGGCAAAGCGCCCACCACCCCCGGCGACTTCTCGACGGGCGTGATGAACGCCGTCGCCGAGGTCGCTCGTCAGATGGAGCTTCCGCTGGGCGAGCTCCTCTCGCGCACCGCGGTCTTCAAGCACGGGACGACCGTCGCGACGAACGCGCTCATCACGCGGACGGGCGCCAAGGTCGGCTGCATCACGACCAAGGGCTTCGAGGACACGACGCTCATCATGCGCGCCATCGGCCGGGTGGACGGGCTCTCCGAGGAGGAGGTCCGCCACACCACCGCCGTCACGAAGCCTGAGCCGATCGTGCCGCGCGGCCTCGTCCGCGGCGTGCGCGAGCGCGTCGACCCGCACGGCGAGGTGATCCTTCCGCTGAACATGGACGACGTCGACGCGGCCGTGCGCGACCTCGTCGAGGTCGAGCGCTGCGACGCCGTCGCCGTCACCCTGCTCCACGCCTGGGCCAGCGCGGTCCACGAGGACGCGATCCGCGCCCGCGTGCGCCAGCGCGGCTGGGACAAGAGCGTGTACTGGTCGTTCGGGAGCGACCTCGCGCGCGTGGCCGGCGAGTACGCGCGCGCGAACACCGCCATCCTCAACAGCTTCGTCGGCTCGACGGTGGAGAGCTACCTGGCCGACCTCGAGAAGAAGCTGCGCGACGCCGGCCTGCGCGGCACGTTCCTCGTCATGCAGGGCAACGGCGGCGCGGTGAAGCGCGACCGCAGCATCCCCATCGGCAGCCTCCAGTCGGGGCCGGCGGGCGGCCTCATCTCGTCGGCCTTCATGGCCGGCCTGCTCGGACATCCCAAGGTGCTCACCACCGACATGGGCGGCACGAGCTTCGACGTGAGCCTCGTGCTCGACGGGACCTGGCCCTATGCCGAAGAGCCGGTGTTCGAGCGGTTCCGCATCCTCTCGCCGATCTCGCAGATCGAGTCGATCGGCGCGGGCGGCGGGACGATCGCGCGGGTCGATCCGACCACCGGACGGCTCCTCGTCGGACCGCAGAGCGCGGGCGCGCGTCCGGGACCGGTCGCGTACGACGAGGGCGGCGAGCAGGTCACGATCACGGACTGCGATCTCGCCCTCGGCTACATCGACCCCGAGTACTTCCTCGGCGGGCGCAAGAGGCTGAACAAGGCGAAGGCGGAGAAGGCCATCCGCGAGCGCATCGCCGAGCCGCTCGGGCTCGGGCTCGTCGAGGCCGCCGCCGGCGTCTACCAGATCATCAACAGCACGATGGCCGACCTCATCCGCCGCCAGGTCGTCCGCAGCGGGCACCTCCCCGAGGAGTTCGCGCTGTACGCCTTCGGCGGCGCCGGCCCCGTGCACGCCGCCGAGTTCGCGCGCGAGCTCGGCATCGGTGCGATCTACGTGTTCCCGACCTCGGCCGTGTTCTCCGCCTTCGGCGCGGCGACCGCGGACATCGTGCATTCGCGCCTCGCGACGTTCGAGGCCGTGCTGCCCTTCGAGGCGAGCCTCCTCAACTCCCGTCTCGACGAGACGGAGCGCGAGCTCGGCGCGCTCATGCGCGACGAGGGCTTCGGCGAGGGGGCCTTCGCGCTCAAGCGGTCCGTCTCGATGCGCTTCCGCCGCCAGACGTACGGCGTCGAGATCCCGCTCCCGTGGGCGCGCCTCGACGCGGCGCGCCTCGCCGAGCTCGGCCGGATCTTCGAGCGGCAGTACGAAGAGCTCTACGGCGCGGGCACCGCGTTCGCCCGCGCGGGAGTGGAGATCCATCAGCTGCGCGTCGACGCGGTCGGCACGGTGACGAAGCCGCGTCTCGCGCAGTCGCGGATCGGCGCGGCCGATCCGAGCGCGGCGCGAAAGGGATCGCGTCAGGCGTTCTTCGGCGGACGGTTCGTCGACACGGCCGTCTTCGAGCGCGACCGCCTCGAGCCGGGCGCGCGCGTGGCCGGGCCGGCGATCGTGGAGTCGCCCCTCACGACCGTCGTCATCCCGCCGGGGCACTCGGCGGAGATCGACGCGTACCGGGACCTTGTCCTCCGGGCCTCCTGACCTCCGCCCGATCCTGAGCGCGACCAGCGTCGCGATCGTCGGCGCCTCCGACCGCAACTACTACACCCGTTCGGTCTTCGAGAACCTCCGGACATTCGGCTTCCCGCCGGGTCGCATCCATCTCGTCAACCCGAACCGGCCGGAGGCCTTCGGCGTCGCGTGCGTCCCGCGCCTCGACGTCCCCGTCGACCTCGCGGTCGTCGCGACGCCCAAGGCGACGGTGCCCGACGTCGTTCGTGAGCTCGCCGCCGCGGGCGTCCGCGCGTGCGTCGTGCTCAGCGACGGGTTCGCGGAGTCGGGCGCGGACGGCGCGAAGCTCCAGGCGGAGGTCGCGGCCGCCGCGGCGCCGATGCTCCTCGTCGGGCCGAACACGATGGGCGTCGTCGTCCCCGGCGCGTCCCTCGGCGCGTGGGGCGCGCTCTTGCCGCCGCTGCGCGAGGGCGACGTCTCGCTGCTCTTCCAGTCGAGCGGCCTGCTCAACCTCTTCATGAACCTCGTGTCGGCGCGGCACATCGGCATCCGCGCGGCCATCTCCGTCGGTAACGAGGCGTCGCTCAGCTACGTCGATCACCTGCGCGCTCTCGTCGATGACGAGCGCACCCGCGTCGTGGCCACGTTCATCGAGTCCGTCGCCGACGGCCGCGCGCTGCGCGCCGTGCTCGAGCGCGCCGACGAGCTCGGCAAGGCCGTCATCGCGCTTCGCGTGGGCCGGTCCGAGCGCGCGCGGCGGAACGTCGTCGCGCACACCGGACGTCTCGCGGCGTCCGGCGCGGCGTGGGACGCGCTGTTCCGCCAGACCGGGGTCCTGACCGTCGCGAACGTCGACGAGCTGCTCGAGACCGTCGCGCTGTTCGCCCGCGCCGCGCGCAAGCACGTCGAGGGCGACGGCGTCGGGCTCGTCACCATCTCCGGAGGCGATTGCACGCTCCTGTCGGACCTCGCGGTCCGCGTGGGCGTCCGGCTGCCGGAGCCGAGCGCCCGCGCGGAGCTCGCGCAGCTCGTCGGGAAGCCGACGCTCCTCGGCAACCCGCTCGACGTCGAGGACCTCCTGCGCGTCGACCCCGAGCGGTTCTTCGACGCGCTCGAGCTGCTCACGTCCGACCCCCAGGTCGCGGTCGTCGGCATCCGCCTCAACCTGCCGGACAAGCCGACGGACGCGCTGCGCGAGAGCTATGAGCGCGCGGCGACGATCGTCCGCGCGCGCCGCAAGGTCGCCGTCGCGCTCACCCGCGCGTCCGAGGCGCTCGATCCGGAGTGGCACGCGCTCTTCGAAGAGCTCGACCTGCCGCTCGTCGAGGAGTACGAGAAGGCTCTGAAGGCGATCGGGTCACTACTGGCGTTCACGTCGCGTCGCACCCGGGCGACCGTCCGGACGGCGTCTCCCCGTCGTTCCGCTCCGAGCGCTTCCCAGCTGCCGTCGGGGGACGGACGCCTCGCGAGCGCGGAGGCGGCACGTCTCCTCGCCGCGTACGGGATCCCGTTCGCCGAGACCGTCGCGGCGCCGTCCGCGGACGCCGCCGTCGCCGCCGCCGAACGGCTCGGCTACCCGGTCGTCCTCAAGGCCGACGTCGCGCACAAGAGCGACCTGGGGGCGGTGCGCGTCGACCTACGCGATGCCGGCGCCGTGCGCACGGCCTTCGAGGAGATCGCCGCCCGGGCCGCAGGCGCCCCCGTGCTCGTGCAGCACATGGAGACAGGCGTCGTCGAATGCCTCGTCGGCGTCAGCGCCGACGACCGTCTCGGACCGGTCCTCGCCGTCGGTCTCGGAGGCGTCTTCGTCGAGGTCTTCAACGACGTCCTGCTTCGGCTCCCGCCCTTGGGAGAGGGCGACGTGCGAGAGATGATCTCCGAGCTACGCGGGGCCGCGCTGCTCAGAGGAGCGCGCGGACGCGAGCCGGCGGATGTCGACGCGCTGACCGACCTCGTGATGCGCGTCTCCGAGATGGCGGTCGACCTCGACGGTCGGCTGTCGCAGCTCGATCTCAATCCGGTGATCGTCCGGGGTGGATCCAAGGGCGCGACCGCCGTTGATGCGCTGGTCACTCTGAGCTAGGCGCTCGTCCGGCGCCGCTGCTCTCGCAGAGGGACGCGCAAAGTGGCATCACAGGTGGGACGATCGTCTCACTCCTGATGCCGACCTATTTGATCGGCATCACAGGTGGGACACTTGGTCCATCTGTGATGCCACTTTCCGCAGCCTGATCGAAGGATCGCCCAGACCCTCCGTTCCGGCACGGAACGCACCTCCTTCGAAGCTCGTCCTCCTTCGAAGCTCGTCCTCTTAGCGCATGACGGCGCCGCCGTCGACGACGATCGTCTGGCCCGTCATGAAGTCGCTGTCGCTCGACGCGAGGTAGAGGAGCGTTCCCACCAGGTCCGCCGGCCTCTCCACGCGCGCGAGCGCGCGCTCTCCGGCGCGCTTTTCGAGGCGTCCGCGCTCGTCGGCGCCCATGACCTCGGTCTCGGTCGCGCCGGGCGCGATGGCGTTCACGGTCACGCCGAACGGACCGAGCTCACGCGCGAGCGTGCGCGTGAACGAGACAACGCCGCCCTTCGACGCGACGTAGTGGATCCGCCCGGCGGAGCCGCTGAACGCCGTGCCCGACGAGATGTTCACGATCTTCCCCGCGCGCTGACGCTTCATCGCGGGCACGACCGCGCGCGACGCGAGGAAGACGCCCCGCAGGTTGACGCCCATGACGCGGTCCCACTCCTCGACGGAGATGTCCTCGATCCCCCCGCGCGTGATGGGGATCGTCGCGAAGACCGCGGCGTTGTTGACGAGGACGTCGACGCGGCCGAATCGCTCGAGCGTCCGCTCCGCCATCTCGCGCGTGCTCGCCTCGGACGAGACGTCCGTCGTGAGGGCGAGCGCTTCCGCGCCGCCGCGTTCGAGCGCGACCGCGAGCGCGGTCGCGGCCTCGCCGTCCACGTCGGCGACGACGATCCGCGCGCCCTCAGCGGCGAGGCCCTCGCAGTACGCGCGGCCGAGGCCGTGCGCGCCGCCGGTCACGATCGCGACGCGCCCGCCGACGCGTCCGGCCATCATGCCGTCGCCCGGATGAGGACCGGGTAGCGCTCGAAGTTGCGCAGATCGGCGTGCGCGACGCCGGGGCGGTACACCGGCGCGTCGTCGGGGTCGCGCTCCATCCCGGCCTCGTACAGCGACCGCAGCAGCAGCACGATGTTCCCGTCGACGCCGTCGTCGCCGACGGCGAGCGGCAGGCCGTAGCACATGTGCGCCCCCGCGCCGAAGGCCAGGCCGTATCCCGCGGCGCCCGGAGGCGGGACGCGCCGCGGGTCGAACGCCTCCGCGTTCGGGCCCCACGCGTCGCGGTCGCGGTGCGCCATCCCGGTGCGCAGCGCCGCGAAGCGCCCGGCGGGGATGCGCGTGCCGGCCGATAGCGTGACGTCCTCGGTCGCGCGACGGATCTCGGCGGGGTTCGCCGCGTGCAGACGCAGCGTCTCGTAGACCGCCGCCGACAGGAACGCCGCATCCGTCCTCCGCTCGCGGTCCACGGGGTGATCGCGCCACCAGCGCTCGAGCTCGTTCGCGGTGTGCGCGACCGCGCCGACGCTCGTGCCCGTACCGGCGTGGAGGAAGTCGATGACGGCGTGGCGCACCGGCAGGTCGGGGTCGGCTTCGAAGGCCGGGTCGGCGTGAGCGGCGACCATGGTGAGGAGGTCGCTCGGCATCTCGTCGTCGCCGATCTCGCCGGCCTGGTGCCGCCGCATCAGCTCGCGCCGCGCGGCGAGGGCGGGCCGGACCCACCTGTCGCTGAAGGCGTCCTTCGCCACGCGGAGCCGCGCGAGCGCCTCCTCCACGCGCGCCTCGCCGTCCGTGTCGAGCGGCGCGGCGCCGAGGAGCTGCGTCTTGAAGCGCGGGAAGGCGTCGAGCTCGGCCTGGAGCCGGAAGAGCTCTTCGATGTCCGTGCGCATCTGCGCGCGGTCGAGGCCGATCATCGTCGCGACGAGCTCGGTGAGGACGCGGTAGCAGAAGGCGACGACGTCGAGGCGGCCGCGGCCGTCCGCACTCGCGCGCGCGCGGGCCGCCGCGAGCTCGCGATCGATCGCCGGACGGAGGACGTCCGCGCGCAGACGCTGATGGCCGCCGCGGAAGACGAGGCGATTGAACAGGCGGCGTCGCTTGGTGTGCGCCTCGCCGTCGATGCGCAGGACGGTGCCGCCGCGCACGGGGACGCTGCGCTCGTCGAGCGTGACCGCCAGCTTCGGATGTCGCAGGGCTTCGGCGACCTCGGCGAACCGGGTCACCTCGATCAGCTCAGGCGCCGCCGTACCGATCATGAGCCTGTTCCTCGCTCACGAGCCCGTTCTCCACGTCCTCCCTGACCTTCTCGGGATCCCGCCGCGCGGGATCACCATACCCGCCGCCGCCCATGCCGCGCACGTAGACGACGTCGCCGCGCCGGATGGGGTGCGGCGCCATCTGCTGCGAGAGGATCTCCTCGTCCCCGTCGATCTCGCCGTACAGCGGCGGCCCGTCGCGCAGCCGCTCGAGGACGTCCGTTCCGTGCTTCACGGCGATGAGCGCCGTCTTCCCCTCGCCGCCGCCGGCGAAGCCCTGGGCGCCGAAGTCGCGTCCCATGTACCAGGGGAGCGACTCCGCCTCGTCCACGCCGTAGAGGATCCGCGACCAGGAGCCGGCGAAGCCGCCGCGATACATCCCCGGGCCGGCCGTGTCCGGCTCCAGGCCGCGGTGGAGGTAGAGCACCGGATAGCGCTGCTCGTACGACTCGATCGAGGCGAGCGACGTGTTCGTCGAGCCGGCGATGTTCGCGGTGTCGATGCCGTCGGCCGTCGCGCGCGCGCCGCCGCCCTGCATCGTCGCGTCGCCGCGCACGCTGTACCAGCGCCCCTGCGGGTCGGTGCCGGTCCACTGCACGTCGGTGAAGCCCCAGCCCCACTGCGCCATCGCGCGGCGTTGGTGCTTCTCGGAGCGGGCCAGCGCCTGCGAGAGCGCGGCCATCGTCAGCTGCTGCGTCTTCCAGCCGGTGATCGTCGACGCGCCCGAGCACGGCGCCGGCGGGCGGCAGTTGAGGAGCGTGCCCTCGGGGACGTTCACATGGACGGCGCGGAACGCGCCGGCGTTCGGCGTCACGTCGGGGAGCAGCTGGCAGGCGACGATGTTGTGCAGGTTCGCGACGGTGCACGCCAGCGCCGAGTTCACGAACGTCCGCGCCTCGGGCTCGGTGCCGGAGAAGTCGAAGAAGAGCTCGTCGCCGCGGACCTCGAGGGCGCAGCGGAGCGTGTAGTGGCGGTCGAAGTCGATGTGCTCCTCGGCCTCGTAGCGCCCGTCGGGGATCTCGGCGATGCGCGCGCGGGCCTTGGCCTCGGAGAGGTCGAGGATCTCGTCGTACGCCTCGAGGAGCGTGCTCGCGCCGTAGCGGCGGGCGAGCGCGACGAGCTTCGCCGACGCCGCGAAGTCGGCACTGATCTGAGCTCTCAGGTCCAGCGCCTGGTACCGCGGCATGCGGACGTTGTCCAGGAAGAGGCCGACGACGTCCTCGCGGATCCGGCCGTCCTCGACGAGGCGCGTCGGCTTGAAGAGGATCCCCTCCTGGAACGAGCTCGTCGCCAGGGGCGCGCGCCCCGGGGTCATCGCGCCGACGTCGACGTGATGGGTCGCGTTGGCGACCCAGCCGATGAGCCGCCCGTCGAGGTGGACCGGCGCGATGACCGCGAGGTCGAGGATGTGCAGCGCGCCGGAGTGCGGATCGTTGACCAGATACATGTCGCCGGGCTTGATGTCGTCGCCGAACCGCCGCTTGCAGCTCTCGAGCATGAACGACAGCGTCGTGCCGTGCCGCGGCATCCACGTCGAGTACACGACCGTCCGGCCGGCGGGATCCGCGACGTTGAAGCCCATGTCGTGCGCCTCGACGACCGTCGGCGAGACGGCGCAGCGCATGAGGACCTCGCCGCCCTCGTGGCCGATGCGCAGCAGGCGGTTCTGGATGATCTCGACGAGGACGGGGCTGAGCGCGGTCGTGACGGCCATCAGGCGACGCCGAGCGCCTCGAGGACGATGGCCCGCGCCTCGTCGCGCGTCGGCTGGCGCGGGCTGGGGCGCTGCCGCTCGAGCGTCTCGTCGACGATGAGGTCGATGTCGGCGTCGGGGATGCGGCCCCACGGGAGCGCGGGCGGGGCGCCGCACTCACGCGCCCACGCGACGATGCGCTCGACGACGTCCGCGGCGTCCCCGTTCGCCGCGCCGACGATGGGCGCGAGCCGCGCGAGGCGCTCGCGCGCCGCGGGCACGAAGAACCGGAGGATCGGCGGCATGAGCGCGCCGTGGATCATCCCGTACGCCACGGGCTGGTGTCCGCGCGCCTTGAAGCAATACGTGACGCCGCCGTTCATGGCGTGCACGAGCGTGAGCCCCGCGTTCCCGCAGGCGATGTTGGCCATGCTGCTCGCGAAGAGCATGTCGCCCTTCGCCTGCGCGTCGCCGCCGAGCGCGCGGGGGAGGAGCGTCCAGATCCGCGCGAACGCGTCGAGCGCGATGGTGTCGGTCAGCGGCGTCGCGCGCGTCGAGAGGTACGCCTCGAGCGCGTGGAGGAAGGCGTCGATGCCGGACGCGACCGCGACCTGCCCCGGCACGCCCTGGACGAGGTCCGGGTCGAGGAGCGCCACCTTCGGCGCGTTCGTGTAGCCGTCGATCCCCGTCTTGCGGCCGGTGCGCTCGTCGCTGAGGGTGACGTGCTTCGACACCTCGCTGCCCGAGCCCGCGGTCGTCGGGATGGCGATGACCGGAGCGGGATCGTGCGCGTACTTGTCGTGGCCGGTGCAGGCGTGCAGGTCGCCGTTCGTCATCGCCACGGCGGCGCTCCGCCCCGAGCAGAGCCCGCTGCCGCCGCCCGCGGCGACGACGAGGTCCGCGCCGAACGCCTCCGCCTCGGCCGCGATGGCCATGGCGTCGGCGAGCGTCGGATCGAGCGGCGCGCGGTCGTAGACGCGGAGCGCGAGGCCGGACTCGCGGATCGACGCGAGCGCCGGGTCGAGCACGCCGGCCTTGGCGACGCCCGGATCGGTCACGGCGAACACGCGCGTCGCACCCATGTCGCGCGCGATGGGGCCCACCTTCTTCGACACGCCCGCGCCGAAGACGACCTGCGTCGGGATCGAGAACGAGCCGGGCAGGACGTGCTGCTTCACCCTTCCACCTCCAGGACGAGATCCTTCAGGCCATCGACGTGCGCGCGCACGCCGCTCGGTATCCAGGTCGTGCTCCCGGGATCGTCGACGACGGCCGGACCCACGAGCTCGTCGCCCGGCTCCAGCGCGCGTCCGTCGTAGCGCTTCGCGGCGACGCTCGCCCCTTCGTGCCAGACGGCGCGCTCGCCGATCGGCGTCGCCGCGCGACGCCGCGTGGGGGCCGGCGACAGCGGCGGGCGATGCGTGCGCCCGACGGCGTCGACGCGCAGCGTGATCGCCTCGATGCCGGCCTGCGGCGACGCCGTGCCCTGGCCGTAGAGGCGCTCGTACTCGCGAAGGAAGTCGTGGCGCATGCGCGCGGGATCGATCGCGCCGTCCGCGACGGGGATCTCGACGGCGTGCAGCTGCCCGCGGAAGCGCACCTGGGCGGAGCGCCGCAGCGAGCGATCCGCGGTCGCGATCCCGTCCGCGGCGAGCTGGCGATCGGCGTCCGCCTCGAGCCGCGCGTACGCCGCGGCGATCGCGTCGGCGTCCTCGAGCGGCCGCGCCTCGGTGATGGCGACGACGTGGAGGATGTCGGACGCGACGATCCCGTACGCCGACAGCACCGAGGCGAGCGCGGGCACGACCACGCGCCGGATGCCCAGCTCGCGCGCGAGGGCCACGGCGTGGAGCGCGCCCGCGCCGCCGAAGGCGAACAGCGTGTAGTCGGCGGGGTCGAGCCCGCGGCGGACGGTCATGAGGCGGATGGCGTCGGACATCGCCGCGTCGACGATCGCGATCATCCCCTCGGCGGTCGCGCGCGCGTCCATCGCGAGCGGCGCGCCGAGGTCGGCGAGCGCGCGCCGTGACGCCTCGCGGTCGAGGGCGATGCGGCCGCCGGCGAGACCGTCGGTGTTGATCCGCCCGAGCTCGACGTTCGCGTCGGTCACCGTCGCGCGCGTCCCGCCGTTCCCGTAGCACGCGGGTCCCGGATGCGCGCCCGCGCTCTCGGGGCCCACCTTCAGCCGGCTGCCGTGGTCGATCCACCCGAGGCTGCCGCCGCCGGCGCCGATGGAGTGGATGTCGATGGCGGGCAGGAAGAGCTCCTGGCCGGCGAACTGCGTGCGCTCGCTCCGCGCGAACGCGCCGTCGGTGATGAGGCTGACGTCGAACGTCGTGCCGCCCATGTCGATGGCGATGACGTTCGGCGCGCCGAGGGCGTCCGCGAGGAGCTTGGCGGCGAGGACGCCGCCGGCGGGACCCGACGCGATGAGCGACACCGGGACGCGCGCCGCGTCGCGGACCGGGAGCAGTCCCCCCGACGACTGCATGATCAGGAGGGGGACCCCGAGCCCGTCGGCCGTCAGCTCGCGGTCGATGGTGCTCAGGTGGCGTTCGAGGGGCGGTCCGAGCGTCGCGTTGAGCGCGGTCGTCGCGCTCCGCTCGTACTCGCCCATGAAGGGCGCGACGTCGGAGGACAGCGTGACGAACCAGCCGTCGTGCGCGCGCAGCAGCTCGCCGACCGCGCGCTCGTGGCTGGCATCGCGGAAGGACCACAGCAGGCAGACGCCCACGGCCTCGACCCCCTCGGCCTCGAGCGCCGCCATCGCCGCGCGCACGTCCTCGACGCGGAGCGGCGCGACCTCGCGGCCGGCCACGTCCACGCGCTCGCGCACCTCGTGGATGAGCCGCCGCGGGACCAGCGATGGCGCGCGGCTCGCGGTGAGGTCCTGGCCGATGCGGTCCCGGCCGATGCCGGCGATGACGAGCGTGTCGCGGAAGCCGCGCGTGGTGATGAAGCCCGTGCGCGCGCCCTTGCCCTGCACGACGAGGTTGACGGCGTGGGTCGTGCCGTACGCGAGCTTCGCGGTCCGCGCGAGGAGGCCGCCGCGATCGGTCCCCGCGGCCTCGGCGAGGCGATCGAGGCAGCCGCGCAGCCCGGCCATCGGGTCGCGCTGATCGGTCAGCGCCTTGGCGTCGAGCGTCGGCTCACCGGGACGGACGAGCACGCCGTCCGTGAACGTGCCGCCTACGTCGATGCCGATCAGCCATCCCCGCATGGTCGACTGTTATACCGTTGCGGACCCAGTGACGCTCCTTCTCTCCAATGAAGACGTCGACCGGCTGCTCTCGATGCGCGAGTGCATCGACGCCCTCGCCATCGCGTACCGCGACCTCGCGAGCGGGCGGGGCACCGATCGGCGCAGGTCGGACAGCTTCGTCGCCGGACCGGTCGAGGGGTCGCTCTACTCGCTCAAGTCGATGGACGGCATCGCGCCGGCGTTCGGGGTCGGTGCAGTCCGCATCGATTCCGACGTCGTCACCTGGCCGACGCGGGCGGGCAACGCGCGCCGCGAGAAGCTCGCCGCGGCCGGCGGCCGCTTCGTCGGGCTCGTCCTGCTCTTCTCGATCGCGACGGGCGAGCCGCTGGCGATCTTCCCCGACGGCTACCTGCAGCGCCTCCGCGTCGGAGCCACCAACGGGCTCGCCGCCGACCGCCTCGCGCGGCGCGACGCGCGGATCGTCGGTCTCCTCGGGTCGGGTTGGCAGGCAGGCGGGCAGGTCATGGCGCTGTGCTCCGTCCGGCGGGTCGAGCGGATCCGCTGTTACAGCACGAGCCGCGAGCACCGCGAGGCGTTCGCCGCGGAGTGGTCGGAGCGGCTCGGCGTCGCGGTCGAGCCGGTCGCCTCGCCGGAGGCCGCGGTGCGCGGCGCGGACGTCGTCCTGTGCGCGACCAACACGATCGACCACGTCTTCTTCGAGCGCTGGGTCGAGCCGGGCATGCACCTCTCGTCGATCAAGCGGCCGGAGATCGAGCCCGCGGCGATCGAGCGGGCCGACGTCATCGTCATCCACGCCCGCGACGCCTCGCCGATCCACGTCGTCGCCGCCGGCGTCGACGTGCCCGAAGCGCGCGAGGGCAAGGGCTGGAAGCTCCTCGGGGAGATCGACTTCACCACGCTGCCGCAGCTCCACGACGTCGTCGCGGGGACGGTCCCCGGCCGCACGCGCGACGACCAGGTCACGTGCTTCCTCAACAACATCGGCCGCGGCTATCAGTTCGCGGCCGCGGGCGGCGCGCTGTACCGGAAGGCGAAGGCGGCGGGGGCGGGGCGCGAGCTGCCGACGGAGTGGTTCACCCAGGACGTCCACCCCTGACCCTCCTGCTGACGAACGAGGACGTCCTCCGGGTCCTCGACCCGCGCGCCTGCATCGACGCCCTCGAGATCGCGTTCCGTGACCTCGCGGCGGGCGAGGCCGTGAACCGGCCCCGGTCGCACACGTACACGCCGCTCGGCGACGGCCACTGGTACCTCTTCAAGTCGATGGACGGGAGCGTGCCGCGGCTCGGCGTGCACGCCATCCGCCTCAGCTCCGACCACACCTACGAGCACACCGTCGACGGGAAGCGCCGACGCGACAAGATCCCGCTCGCGCCGGGCGCGCGCTTCGTCGGCCTGGTGCTGCTCTTCGACATCCATACGCTCGAGCCGCTCGCCATCCTCCAGGACGGCGAGCTGCAGCGGATGCGCGTGGGGTGCACCAGCGCGCTCGCGGCGAAGCACCTCGCGCGGCCGGACGCGCGGCGTGTCGCGCTCATCGGATCCGGCTGGCAGGCCGAGACACAGCTCGTGGCGCTCGCGTCGGTGCGCGAGCTCGACGCCGTGCGGGTGTTCAGCCGGCGGCCCGAGGCCGCCGCCGCCTTCGCGGAGCGCGTCTCGCGGCGCATCGGTCGCCCGATCGAGGTCGCGCCGACGGCGCGTGAAGCCGTCGACGGCGCGGACATCGTCGCCTGCGCGACGAACTCGAACGATCCGGTCATCGACGGCTCGTGGCTGGCCGCCGGGCAGCACGTCGGCTCGGTGCAGTCGCACGAGCTCGACATGCCGACGATCGAGCGCGCCGACGTCATCGTCGTGCGCAGCGCGGACCCCGCGACGTTCCACCATCCGCCGGGCAACGCGCCGGTCGAAGCGGCCGAGGTGAAGCACCTGGCGCCGCGCCTCGCGTCGAAGACGGTCGAGCTCGGCGACGTCGTTCGCGGCCGCGCGGGCCGCCGCGGCCCGTCGGACGTCACGCTCTTCACCGGCGGCGGTCTGGGCGCGTCGAGCGGCCTCGGCATCCAGTTCGCGGCGGTCGCCGACACGATCTACCGCGCGGCGCGCGAGAGGCATCTGGGGCGCGAGATCCCGACCGATCAGCTGACGGAGACCGCGAAGCCCTGACCCAAAGCGAGGGGCCGGGCGATCCCGCCCGGCCCCTCGCGGATCGATCGGATGCGTGCGCTACTTCGTCGGGCGCTCGCCCTTGCCGACGAGCCAGCCCCAGCGCTCGATGGCCTTGGCCTTCGTCGCCGGGGTCGGGAGCTGCGACATCGGGAAGCGGTCGCGCCACTCCCACGGACGCGTCGCGTCGATGACCGCGCGAGAGCTGAAGCCTTTCTTCTCCGAGGGGATGCGCGGGTCGAGCGGGCCCGACCACATGCGCGGGATGATGTCGATCGATTCAGCGGGCTCGCTGCGCGTGCAGACCGCCCACATCACCTGCTCGAGGTCCATCACGTCGATGTCGCTGTCGACGACGACCGTGTAGCGCCCGAGGTACGCGCCGGTGTGCACCGTCGCCGCGGCGTGGCCGACCTGGCGCGCGTGGCCGGCGTACCGCTGGTCGATCGAGATGGCGTTGAAGAGGCGCGAGCCTCCCACCTCGTGGCACCACACCCCGGTGATGCCGGGGATCGACGCCGCCTCGAGGTCGCCGCGCAGCCGGGCGGAGCGCATGAACGCGCGGTAGAAGGACTGCTCGTCCGGCGGGACGTTCGGCGGCGACGCCAGGATGATCGGGTCGTTGCGGTGGTAGATGGCCTGGACGTGGATGACCGGCTCCGGGCGCTCCATGCTCGCGTAGTAGCCGGTCCACTCGCCGAAGGGCCCCTCGACCTCGCGCTCGTTCGGATCGGCGTAGCCCTCGATGACGATCTCGGCGTCGGCGGGGATGGGGAGGCCGGTGATCGGCCCCTTCACCACCTGGTAGGGGAAGCCGCGCACGCCGCCGACCCAGTCGTACTCGGTGATCCCGTAGGGGATCTCGGTGCACGCCGACCAGAAGAGGAGCGGCGTGCTGCCGGGGACGAACGCGATCGGCATCTTCTCGCCGCGCGCGAACCACTTGTCGCGGTGCTGACGGCCGTGCTTGCCGGGCGAGATGTAGAAGCCGAGCCGGTCCTTGCCGTGGACCATGACGCGGTACGTCCCCAGGTTCACCCAGCCCTCGTCGGGATCGCGCGTGATGTCGAAGCTGCCGGTGCCGAGGTAGCGGCCGCCGTCGAACTCGTGCCACTTGGGGGTGGGGAAGATGAGGCAGTCGACGGCGTCGCCGCGGAGGACGTTCTCGAAGACCGGACCGTCCTTCACGTACTCGGCCGGGATGGGCTGGATGCCCTTACGGACGCGGTCCTGCCACATCCGCACCAGCTCGTGCGGTGACTCGTCGGGCGGAAGGCCGAGGGTCACGGCGAGGCGCCGGAACGATCCGAGCGCGTTCGACAGGACGCGGAAGCCCTTCTTGTAGCCCGGGATCTCGTCGAAGATGGTGGCTCTCGAGCCTCGCGTGCGACCGAGGAGCTCGGTCGCCATGCCGATGTCCTCTTGAGCCGTGGCGCCGGTGGCCGTCTGGAGCTCGCCCAGCTTGTCCACCGCGGTGAGCCATTCGCGCAGGTCGGTCGGGATGCCGGTAGCCGTCTTGATCGCGGTGGCCAATGGTCGACCTCCCCCGTACATATAAAAGGAGTGCCGGGATCCGCCGCTGGTGTTCCCGGTGGGCGAATGGTAATACCATCGCACCAAGAGTCGCGTGGAGCGGAGATAGGGGCATGGTGAAGCTCGTCGCGCGTGACGTCGTCATTCATCACCGCCGTCAGCGGTACGGGGACATGCTCCTCGCCGTCGACGGAGCGACCGTCGACATCGAGGACGGCGAGTTCATCTCGATCGTCGGACCGTCGGGCTGCGGCAAGACGACGCTGCTGAGCGCGCTCGACGGCCTCATCCCGATCACGTCCGGAACGCTCTCGCTCAACGGACGAACGATCGTCAAGCCCGGACCCGACCGCGCGATGGTGTTCCAGCAGCCGAGCCTGCTGCCGTGGCGCACGGTGATGGGGAACATCCTCTACGGCCTGGAGATCCAGGGAGTGAAGACCGCCGACGCCAAGGCCCGAGCGCACCGCCTCGTCGACCTCGTCGGCCTGCGCGGATTCGAGGAGTCCTTCCCGCTCGAGCTCTCGGGCGGCATGCAGCAGCGCGTCAATCTCGCCCGCGCTCTCGCCGTCGACCCCGAGGTGCTCCTCCTCGACGAGCCTTTCGCCGCGCTCGACTCCCAGACGCGCGAGACGATGCAGGGCGAGCTGCTCCGCGTATGGAACGAGACGCGCAAGACGGCCATCTTCATCACGCACGACATCGTCGAGGCGGTCTATCTCGCCGACCGCGTCGTCGTCTTCAGCGCGCGCCCCGGCCGGGTCAAGGAGATCGTGACGATCGACCTCGGGCGCCCGCGCGACCTGCGCATCAAGCGCGATCCGCGGTTCCTCGCGATCGAGACGCGCATCTGGGAGAGCATCCGAGAGGAGGCGGCCCGCGACACCGACGCGCTGGCCGCGACCGCCTAGATGGCGACCGCCGTCACGCGCCAGGTGGAGGCCCGTCCCCGCTCCGTCGTCACGACGACCCCGCTCCCCAAGCAGGGCTGGATCAAGGAGCACGAGACGGTCGTCATCGGCGCGACCGCCGTCATCGTCTTCTTCATCGCGTGGGAAGGGATCGCGGCGGCCCGGATCATGTCGCGTCTCTTCTTCCCCGGCCCCGTCGACGTCTGGCAGGCGTTCGGCGACTGGTACCAGAGCGGCGAGCTCGGGATCGACATCACGACGTCCGCGCAGGAGTTCCTCACCGGGTACATCCTCGCCGCCGTCGTCGCCATCCCGCTCGGCCTCATCATCGGGTGGTACGGCCGGATCCGCGCCGCGCTCGACCCGTTCATCACGTTCTTCTACGCGACGCCGCGCATCGTGCTGCTGCCGCTCCTCATCATCTGGCTCGGCATCGGCATCGAGTCGAAGGTCGCGGTGGTCTTCCTCGGCGCCTTCTTCGCCATGGTCATCAACACCACGGCCGGCGTCCGCAGCCTCGACACCAGCCTCCTCCGCGTCGCGCGCTCGTTCGGGGCGAAGGACCTCACGATCTTCCGCACCATCGCGCTGCCCGGGTCCGTCCCGTTCATCCTCACCGGGCTGCGCCTGGGGATCGGGCACGCGCTCGTCGGCGTCGTCGTCGGCGAGTACGTCGCCGCGCAGCACGGGGTCGGCCGGATGATGGCCATCGCCGGGAACACCTTCCAGAGCGACAAGGTCTTCGCCGGGCTGATCATCATCGCCCTCGCCGGCCTCATCCTCACCTACATCCTGCAGCGGCTCGAGCACCACTTCGACGCCTGGAGGCCGCAGCAGCTCCACTAGCCCCCGCGCTAGCATCCGTGCGATGTTCACGCCGGTCAGCCGGTCGCGCGCGTCCGGCGAGATCGTGTCGCAGATCGAGCACGCCATCTTCGAAGGTGGCCTCCGTCCCGGCGACCGCCTCGAGTCGGAGCGCGAGCTCGCCGAGCAGTTCGGCGTGTCGCGCATCACGGTGCGCGACGCCCTGCGCGTCCTCGAGGCGCGCGGCCTCATCCGCGTCAAGGTCGGGGCCTCCGGCGGCGCCTTCGTCGCGGAGACGAACCTCGATCAGGTCGCCGAGTCGATCACGACCATGGTGCGGCTCCGCCGCATGACCCTGTCCGAGCTGGCCGAGGCGCGCACCATCGTCGAGAGCGCGGCCGCCGAGCGCGCCGCGGCCCGGGCCGACGACGCCGCCGTGGCACGGCTCGGCGTGATGGTGGAAGAGATGCGCCATGTCGTGCACGACGAGCGCCCCCACACCGAGGCGAGCATGGACTTCCACGTCGCGGTGGCCGAGGCGTCGGGGAACGAGCTCCTGTCGGCGACGGTCCGCGCGTACCGCGACCTGCTCATGCAGACGCTCCAGGACATGCGCGACGTGCGGTCCGCGCGCGTGACGCAGAAGTGGCACGAGGAGATCATGGAAGCGATCCGCGCGCACGACGCCGACGCGGCGCGGAAGCTCATGCAGGATCACCTGCAGGACTTCGAGAAGCGGATCCGCCTCTACCTCCAGACCAAGGACGTCACCGGCGAGGCGAAGGCGGATCTGCCCGCCCTCGCGGGGACGAGCTCGGAGCACGGCCTGCGGCGGAACGGCCAGTGACCGTCTCGCCTGACGTCGACGAGAGCGAGCGCTTCGCGCTCGCGAAGGCGGCGCTGTCGCAGCTGCCGCACTGCGTCGTGGTCGTCGGCGCGGCGGCCGACGGCGAGCGGTCGTGCGCCACCGCCACGGCGATGTACGTGTCGCTCGCGCCGGCGCAGATCGCCGTCGCGCTCTTCCCCGGCAGCCACACCGCGAAGCTCGTCGAGCGCAGCGGCGAGCTCAGCGTGTCGGTCCTCACGCCGGCCCAGCAGGGCGTCGCGGCCGCGGCGGGGCGCTCCGCGCCGTCCGGCCAGGACAAGTTCACCGCCCTGCGCATCCCCGTCCTCGACGCGCCGGCGGGCGCGTCGGCTCCCGCCGTCGCCGGGAGCCTTGCCGTGCTGTGGTGCCGCGTGGTGCGGCGGATCCCGACGGGGGACCACGTCCTGCACGTCGGCGAGGTCGTCGCCCACCGGACCGGCGCGGCGGAGGCGGACGCGCTGCTGCGCTTCCGCCGGCGCTACCTGGGGGTCGGGCGCTGGACGAGCGACGAGAGCCCGGAGGGCTACCCCGTCTGACGCGGCCGAAGCGCGTCGTCGTCGCCATCAGCGGGGCGTCGGGGCCGATCTACGGCATCCGCCTCCTCGAGGTGCTGCGGCGCGTCGGCGGCGTCGAGACGCACGCCGTCGTCTCCGCGGGTGCCCGCGCGACGATCGCCTACGAGACGAAGTGGAAGCTCGAGGACGTCCTCGCGCTCGCGGACGTCGTCCACGACGAGAAGGACCTCGCCGCGCCCATCGCCAGCGGGAGCTTCCTCACGGACGGCATGGTCGTCGCGCCCTGCAGCGTGCGCACGCTCGGCGACATCGCGACGTCGCACAACGACAACCTCATCGTCCGCGCCGCGGACGTGCACCTGAAGGAGAGGCGCAAGCTCGTGCTCATGGTGCGCGAGACGCCGCTCCACGCCGGGCACCTGAAGGCGATGTACGACCTCTCGCTCTACGGGGCCGTCATCCTGCCTCCCGTCGCGGCGTTCTACCACCTGCCCACGACCATCGACGATCTCGTCGACCACAGCGTCGGCAAGGCGCTCGACCAGCTCGGCGTCGAGCACGAGCTCTTCCGCCGCTGGACCGGACCGCTGTCCGCGGAGGAGAGGAAGAAGAGGACATGACGACCACGACCGCGACGCGCACCGACCTGACCATGCTCATCGCGAGGGCCACGCGGGCCATGGCCATCGCGGGCCTCTTCGATCAGAACGGCCACATCAGCGTGCGCGACGGCGACGTCGCCTACATCAACGACCGCCGCTCGAGCCGGCGCACCATCGGACCCGACCACGTCGCGATCGTGCGCATCGCCGACGGTCAGGCCCTCCACGGCGAGCCCCCCAGCGAGACCGCGCTGCACCTGGCGTGCTATCGCGCGCGCCCCGACGTGGGCAGCGCCGCGCACTTCCACCCGCTGTTCGCGACGGCGTTCGCGACCGCGGGCCGCCCGCTCGTCGCGGCGTACTGCGCCGGCGCCGTCTTCGGGCACGAGGTGCCCGTCTTCGACGACCCCGATCTCATCCGGCGCGACGACCAGGGCCGCGAGGTCGCGAGCGTCCTGGGCGAGCATCGCGCCGCGCTCCTCCGCGGGCACGGCGTGGTCGTCGTGGGCGACGACGTCCCCACCTGCGTCACGCTCTCGGTCTGGCTCGAGGAGAGCGCGCGCCGGCTCGCGCACACCGTCCCGCTCGGCCAGCCCAAGGCCTTCAGCGCGGACGAGATCCGCCGCCTCACCGCGAGCCTGTGGCAGCCCAAGGTCATCGAGAAGACCTGGACGGACACGCTCGAGCGAGCGCGGGCAGCGGGCGCATTCGACGATCTCCCGGGCGCGTGAGGCGCGCCGGCGCCGCGCTCCGTGAGGAGCTCCTCGAGCGCGGCGCGCTGGTCAACTACGTCGTCTGCGTCGCGGCGACGACCGCCGAGGGCATGCTCCAGCAGCTCTACGCGCCGTACCTCTCGGCGTCGGGGCACGCGCTGCCGTTCATCGGCATCCTCACCTCGCTCATCGCGGTCACCCGCCTGCTCTCGCGCCTGCCGGTCGGGACCGCGTACCGTCCGGAGCGCGCGCGCGGGCTGATCCTCGCCAGCGCCGTCGCGCTCACGCTGACGATCCTGCCGTTCGCGGTGAGCGGCGCGGCCATCGTCGTCGTGCCGTTCACGCTGCTGCACGGCCTCGCTTTCGGCGCGATCACGACCGTCAATCTGGCCGCGACCATCGACGCGACGGGCGGCCGCCGCGCGGGCGCGATCATGGCCTGGTACACGGCGGCGCTCTCGACGGGCTACGCGCTCGGCGCGTTCTTCGGCGGAGCCGCGGGCGACGCGCTCGGCCTGCGGTCCGCGCTCGTGCTGACCGCCCTGATCCCCCTCGTCGGCCTCATCGCGGCGTTCTGGCATCCCCGCCTCACGCCCTCGCCGGCGCGTCCGCCCGCCGGAGGTCGCGGCCTCTCGTCGCTCCTCGCCGCCGCGCGCGAGGTCGACACGCGCGTGTGGCTCGCGTTCGTCGTCGTCCTCTACTCGAATCTGCTGTCCGACTCGGTCGACTACCTGTTCCCGCTGTACGCGCTCGGCATCGGGCTGCCGCTCGCGGCGTCCGGCATCCTCAAGGGCCTCAAGTCCTCGTCCGCGACGGTGATCCGCTTCGGGAGCCTGGCGCTGTTCCGCTGGGTGGACCACGCGACGATCAACTCGTGGGGCGTGATCGCGATGGGTGTCGCGATGTTCCTGCTGCCCGTCGCGCCCGGCTTCCCCGCGCTCGTCGGGCTGTTCGTCGTCGCCGGGCTGTGCCGCGGCATCCTCCGCGTGACCAGCGCCGCGACCGTCGCGGACATGCGCGCCGACGGGAAGGAGGTCGGGCTCGCGTCCGCCATCTACAACGCCGGCCTGGACGTCGGCTCGATCGTCGGCCCCGGCGTGGCGGGGGTCGTCGGCAGCGGGATCGGGCTGGGGGCGATGTTCCAGGTCATGGCCGTCGGCGCCCTGGTCATGTACTTCGCCGTCGCGCTCTCGACCGCGGCGGGGCGGGCCTCGCTCTCGTTCCGCGGCCGTGCGCGATCCGCGACGGCGAGATGACAATGGAGGCATGACGGCGGCGACCGACCTCCTGCGGGCGCTCCCGCCGGGCCGGGCGGACGAGGTCGTGCGGCTCGCGACGCGGCGGAAGCTGCGCGATGGGACGGTCCTGTTCCGCCAGGGCGACCCGGCGGCGGGCTTCTACGTGCTGCTCAGCGGTCGGGTGAAGGTGTCGCAGACGACGCCGGAGGGCCAGGAGACGGTGATGCGCTTCATCGCCCCCGGCGAGCTGTTCGGCTGCGTGCCGCTCATCGGCGAGGACGCCTATCCGGGCACGGCGCGCGCGGTCGAGCTGGCCGAGGTGCTCGCGTGGGACGCCGCCGCGACGAGGACGCTGCTCGAGAAGTACCCGAAGCTCGTCCTGAGCGTCCTCCACACCATCGGCGGCCGCCTGCGCGAGTTCCAGGAGCGCCTCGTCGAGGCCTCGACCGAGCGCGTCGAGCGGCGGCTGGCGCGCGCCCTCGTCCGCCTGGCGCACCAGGCCGGCCGGCGGACGGAGCAGGGGGTCCGCATCGAGCTGCCCATCACGCGCGCGGAGCTGGCGCAGATGACCGGGACGACGGTCTACACCGTGAGCCGTCTGCTCGCGGAGTGGCAGCGCTCCGGCATCGTCGCCACGGATCGGCGGCACCTCGTCGTGCGCCGGCCGCACGGCCTGGTGGCCATCGCCGAGGAGCTCCGGCGCGACACCTGACACGATCGCGTGAGATGATCTCGCGCACGCCATGGCGCGATAGGGGAGGAGCGGGATGACGCAGCGCAAGGTCATGCTCGACGAGAAGGACCTGCCGACCCACTGGTACAACATCCAGGCCGACCTTCCGACCCCGCTCCCGCCGCCCCTCCATCCCGGCACGGGACAGCCCATCGGGCCGGCCGACCTCGCGCCGCTCTTCCCGATGGCGCTCATCGCGCAGGAGGTCTCGCGCGAGCGCTGGATCGAGATCCCCGAGCCGGTGCGCGACGCCTACCGCGTGTGGCGGCCGACGCCGCTCGTCCGCGCGCTGAGCCTCGAGCGCGCCCTCCAGACGCCGGCGCGGATCTACTACAAGTGGGAAGGCGTGAGCCCCGCGGGGAGCCACAAGCCGAACACGGCGATCGCGCAGGCTTACTACAACAAGATGGAGGGCGTGCGCCGCCTCGCGACGGAGACCGGCGCGGGACAGTGGGGGAGCGCGCTCGCCTTCGCGGCGCGGCTGTTCGACCTCGAGTGCAAGGTCTACATGGTCCGCGTGTCGTACGACCAGAAGCCGTACCGCCGCATCCTCATGGAGACGTGGGGCGCGTCCGTCGTCGCCAGCCCGAGCAAGGACACCAGCGCCGGCCGCGCCGCGCTCGCGGCCGATCCCACCACGCCGGGAAGCCTCGGCCTCGCGATCTCCGAGGCGGTCGAGGACGCCGCGTCGCGCGAGGACACGAAGTACTCGCTCGGCTCGGTGCTCAACCACGTGCTCATGCACCAGACCGTCATCGGGCTCGAGGCCAAGAAGCAGCTGCAGCTCGCCGGCGAGCAGGCCGATGTCGTCGTCGGCTGCGTCGGCGGCGGGTCGAATTTCGGCGGCTTCGCGTTCCCGTTCGTCGCGGACAAGCTCGCCGGCAAGACGAAGGGCATGCGCGTCGTCGCCGTCGAGCCGATGGCCGCGCCCAGCCTCACCAAGGGCGACTACGTCTACGACTTCGGCGACACGGCCATGACGACGCCGCTCCTCAAGATGCACACGCTCGGGCACTCGTTCATGCCGCCGCCGATCCACGCCGGCGGCCTGCGCTACCACGGCATGGCGCCGGCGGTGTGCGCGCTCTACGACTCGAAGGTCATCGAGGCCGTCGCGGTGCACCAGAACCCGACGTTCGACGCCGCCATCCAGTTCGCGCGGACCGAGGGGCACGTGCCCGCGCCCGAATCGGCGCACGCGATCCGCTTCGTCATCGACGAGGCGCTGCGGTGCCGCGAGGCCCGCGAGGCGAAGACGATCGTCTTCAACCTCTCGGGGCACGGTCACTTCGACCTCGCCGCGTACGAGCGGTACCTGCGGCGCGACCTCGAGGACTACGAGTACCCGGCGGAGAAGGTGCGCGAGGCGCTCGCCGGTCTGCCGAAGGTGGCCGTGTAGCGAGGGCCGGTCGCGCTCGTCATCGAGGGCTGAGCACGGACGACGCGTCGCGCCCGACGCGGCTACGATGGAGGTCGTCGTGACCGACCGTCTGCCGCAGCGCCGGCCTCTCGAAGGAACCTCGCTCTCGTACTACCCGCTCTCGCAGCTCGGCGACGTCAGCGCACTGCCGAACACCATTCGCATCCTTCTCGAGGGCCTCGTCCGCGCTGCCGCCGAGGGCGGCGCGACCGAGAAGGACGTGAGGGCGCTGGCGCGTTACCCCGCGCCGCCGCCGCCCGGCGCCGCGGTGCCGTTCCGGCCGACGCGCATCCTGCTCCAGGACTACACCGGCGTTCCCGCCGCGGTCGACCTCGCGGCGATGCGCTCGGCGATGAAGCGGGCGGGAAAGGATCCGGCGCGCGTCGAGCCGCTCGTCCCGGTGGATCTCATCATCGACCACTCCGTGCAGGCCGACTTCTTCGGCTCGAAGGACGTGTACGAACGGAACCTCGAGCGCGAATACCAGCGCAATCGCGAGCGCTACGCGCTCCTGCGCTGGGCCAGCCAGGCGTTCAAGACCTTCCGCGTCGTCCCGCCCGGAGCGGGCATCTGCCACCAGGTGAACCTCGAGCGGATCTCGCGCGTCGTACAGGTGCGCGACGGCGTCGCGATGCCGGATTCGCTGTTCGGCGCCGACTCGCACACGACGATGGTGAACGGGCTCGGCGTTTTCGGCTGGGGCGTCGGGGGGATCGAGGCCGAGGCCGCGATGCTCGGGCAGCCGACCTACATACCGTGGCCGGTCGTCGTGGGCGTCCGCCTCAGCGGCGCGCTGCCCGTCGGCACGACCGCGACCGACCTGGTGCTGACCCTGACGGAAACGATGCGAAAGCACGGCGTGGTGAACAAGTTCGTCGAGTTCACCGGGGACGGCGTCGCGTCGCTGACGGTGGCGGACCGCGCGACCGTCTCGAACATGTGCCCCGAGTACGGCGCGACGGCCGCGCTGTTCCCCGTGGACGTGCAAACGCTGCGCTACCTGAAGCAGACCGGCCGCGGCGACCTGGTCGACCTCGTCGAGCGCTACACGAAGGCACAGGGTCTCTTCCGCGCCGACGGCGCGCCCAGCGCGCGCTTCGACGAGACGCTCGAGGTCGATCTCGGCTCCATCCACCCGAGCGTCGCCGGGCCGAAGCGCCCCCAAGACCGCCACGAGCTGCCGGACGTGTGGTCATCGTTCGTCGGGCCGAAGCCGACCACGGGGATCACGCCGCCCGGGCACACCGAGGGCCCGAAGCCGCTCGAGGACGCGCCGCAGACGAAGGTCGCGGCCGCGACCGCGACGACGGCCGTCGTGGCCAAGCGCGAGCCGACGGAGGGTGGCGTCACGGACGGATCGGTCGTCATCGCCGCGATCACGTCGTGCACGAACACGTCGAATCCGTCGGTCATGATCGCGGCCGGCCTCCTCGCCAAGAAGGCCGTCGAGCGCGGCCTCACCGTGCCGCGCCACGTGAAGACGACCCTCGCGCCCGGGTCGCGCGTCGTCACCCGCTATCTCGACCGGGCCGGTCTCACGCCGTACCTCGACAAGCTCGGCTACTACCTCGTCGGGTACGGATGCACCGTCTGCATCGCGCGCGGAACGGCCGTGCTTCAGTCGAACGGGACGTCGCGTCGGATCGAAGACCTGCCTTCACACGGCGGCGCGGTCCTCTACGGTCCCCATGCGGACGGGCGTCTCGCCATGGCTCGACAGGACGCGGCCGCTTCGACCGGCCTGCGCGAGTGCGTCACGCTCACGTTCCAGGACGGCCGGACCCTCACGTGCACTCCCGAACACGCGCTCCTGCGCGCGGATGGCACATGGGTCCCGGCGTCCGAGCTGCGGGTCGGCGAGGACCGCGTCGTCATGGGCCTCGAGGCGCCGCTCGACATCCCGGGGGACGACGAGGCCGGCTACGAGCTGCGCGTCGGCGATCTGCGCTTCACCTTCGACTCGGCGGGCGAGCGGATACGGACGCTCGCGTTCGCCCGCATCCTGGGACACCTCTGCAGCGACGGCTCGATCAGCGCTGTCGGACAGGGTCGGATGAACGCCGGCCAGGCGCTCGACCGGGAAGCGATGCTCAACGACGTCGAGGTCGTCACCGGCAAGAGGCCCAAGGGCTCGATGTACGACGAGCGGAAGTGGTGGGTCGCGCTCCCGATGGAGCTCACCGCGGAGATCGTGAAGCTCGACGGCGTCCGGATCGGTCGCAAGGTCTACGACCAGCCCGAGCTGCCGGCGTTCCTGCTCGATCCGCGCTGCCCGATCGCTCTCGTCCGCGAGTTCCTCGGAGCGCTGTTCGGTGGAGACGGCCACGCCCCTGTCCTCGGACGACACGAAGGTGGCGAGGATCGCGCGAGCCTCGCGCCGCCCGCATATGCGCAAGCGGTCCGGATCGAGAACGTCGTTCGTCAGCGTTACGTGATGTGGCAGATCGTCCAGCTGCTCGCGCGCTGTGGCGTGGCGACCGACCGCGCGGGCATCTACGTGTACGAAGTCCGGCGCGCCGCTTCGACTTATGGGAAGTCCGAAGGAGCAGCGCAGTTCGAGGTGCGGCTGACGATCCCCGACGGCCTCTCATTCGTCTCGAACGTCGGATATCGCTACTGCGTCGACAAGCAGCTGAAGGCGACCGCGGCGGCCGTCTACTGGCGCACCGTCGAGTCGATCCGCCGACAGCGCACGTGGATGAAGGAACGCGTGGCAGCGCTCCACTCGACGCAGCCAGAGCTCACGTTCGCGGCGGCCCGCGAGATCGCGTCGACGGAGCTCGTCTCGCGGGAGACCGTCGTGTCCGAGCACTACGCCACGCTCGCCGGGCACGATCGCTTCGGTCGCCTCGGAGGATCCGGCTTCAGACCCCTGCATCGCACGCGCGCACGGTTCCCATCGCCGATCCAGGTGCTGCGAGAGATCGGCGCGCGCGGATGGTCCTCTTCACTTCGGTCCCGGAAGGAGGCGGACGGGACGCGGAAGTATTGCGTCGACGAGGACTCTCTGACGCTTCCAACGCTCGCGCTGAGGCTGATCGACCGGCGCGATGCGGGGGTCCACGAGGTCTTCGACGTCACCGTCGACGACGTCGGCGCATTCGTCGCGAACGGCACGGCCGTGCACAATTGCATCGGCAACAGCGGTCCGCTCGCGACGCCGGAGATCGAGCAGGAGGTCAAGGACCACGACCTCAACGTCGTCTCCGTCCTCTCGGGCAACCGCAACTTCGAGGGCCGCATCCACCCGCTCGTGAAGTCGTCGTATCTCGCGTCGCCGCCGCTCGTCGTCGCGTACGCGCTCGCGGGCACGCTGGCCAAGGACCTCACCAAAGACCCCATCGGGACGGGCACGGACGGCCGCGAGGTCTACCTGCGCGACATCTGGCCGACGCCGGAGGAGGTCAGCTCGCTCATGGCGTCGTCGATCACCGAAGAGATGTTCGACACCGAGTACGGCCGCATCTTCGAGGGCGACCGCTTCTGGAAGACGATGCCGGCGCCGACCGGGATGATGTACGAGTGGGACCCGAAGTCGACCTACGTGCAGGAGCCGCCCTTCTTCACGGACCTCGGTGAGGCGAAGGCCGTCCCCGACGTCGTCGGCGCCCGCGCCCTCGCGGTGCTCGGAGACTCCGTGACGACGGACCACATCTCGCCCGCCGGATCGATCCCGCAGGCGAGCCCGGCGGGGCAGTACCTCATGGAGCTCGGCGTGAAGCCGGTCGACTTCAACCAGTACGGCACGCGCCGCGGCGACCACGAGGTCCTCGTGCGCGGCACGTTCGCCAACATCCGGCTGCACAACGCGCTCGTGCAGCGCGAGGGCTGGTGGACCCGCCACCTCCCGTCGGGCGAGGAGATGACGATCTTCGACGCGTCGATGCGCTACCAGCGCGAGGGCACGCCGCTCGTCATCCTCGCGGGCAAGGAGTACGGCTCCGGCAGCTCGCGCGACTGGGCCGCGAAGGGGCCGCTGCTCCTCGGCGTGCGCGCCGTCATCGCCGAGACGTTCGAGCGTATCCACCGCTCCAACCTCGTCGGGATGGGCATCCTGCCGCTCCAGTACGCGAGCGCGACGGCGGCCTCGCTGGGGCTCACCGGCGAGGAGACGTTCACCATCCGCGGGCTCGACGAGCTGGCGCCGAAGGCGACGGTGATGGTCGAGGCGCGGCGGCCGAGCGGCGAGGTCGTGCGCTTCGAGACCATCGCCCGCGTCGACGATCCGATCGACCTCGACTACCTGCGGAACGGCGGGGTCCTTTCGCTCGTCCTGCGCAACATGATCGCGAGGTCCTAGGAGCTCTTCCTCTCGAGCTCGATCTGCGCCTTCTCAGGCCGGCGCTTGCCCGTGCGAGAGGACCCGCGTCGCCTCGGCTTCCGCCCGCTGGCGGTTGGCCCGACCGCGCAGCATGCCCATCTTCTGCCGCAGCCTCTCGGCGGCCTCGCTCGCCCCGCGGCTCGGACCCTCGCCGCGGCCGTTCAGCGGCCCACGTGTCGGCATCTCGTTCCTCCCATGGTCGGTCTGGCGTCTTCGCTGCGGATCGTGTGCCGCCGCGGCCGCGCCGTCCTTGCGCTAGCGCAACGACCGGCCGCGCAGGCAAGCGCATAACAGCGTCGTGAAGCTGGCAACGAGCTCGACCGTGGCGGAGGTCCTGTCGCAGCGCCCGGCAGCGCTTCGGGTGTTCCTGCGGAACGGGATGCACTGCCCGATCTGCTGCCTCGCCGCCTTCGAGACGGTCAGCGACGCCGCGGCCGAGTACGGCCTCGACGCCCGGCGCCTGCTCCGCGAGATCGAGAGGGAGACGCCAAAGAGATGAGCACCGTTACCGCGGCCATCCACGAGCACCACAAGGAGATCCAGGACCGCATCGCCGACACCACGACGCGCGCGACCGAGAGTGGCAGCGCCGACGACCTCGACGCGATGCTCCGCGTCCTGCGGGAGGACCTCCTCCCGCACGCGCGCGGCGAGGAGAAGCGGCTGTATCCGGCCGTCGACCCGCTCGTCGCGACGCACGGCCGCGCGACGGCGACGATGAGCATCGACCACGAGCACATCGAGGCCTACGTGAAGGCCATCGGCGTCGTCGTCGAGCGGATGCGCGCGGCGACGGGCCCGGCGCGAGCCCAGCTCGCGGGCGACCTGCATGACCTCATCCAGCGGCTGCGTGCCATCCTCGACCTCCACACGGAGAAGGAGGAGCGCGTGTACTTCCCGCTCATCGACAAGGCGATGACGCCCGAAGAGCAGGCGAAGCTGCTCGAGGGCATCCACGAGGCCGCCGAGGGGACCAAGGACCCGACCCTCGACGTGCGGACCCTGGCGCCGGCGCGGCGCCACGGCGTCATCTTCGAGACCTTCGGCGCGCTCGGCGAGGGCGAGGCCTTCGTCCTGCTCAACGACCACGACCCCAAGCCGCTCTACTACCAGTTCTCCGCGGAGATGCCGGGCACGTTCACGTGGGACTACCTCGAGCGCGGTCCCGACTGGCGCGTCCGCATCGGACGCGTCGCGAAAGCGGCCGCGTGACGGTCGCGGCGGCGCCGG
>JAGWSB010000023.1 GCA_028876375.1 Chloroflexota bacterium
ATGCTGGTGCGAGCCGTATTCGGCCGGCTCGGTCGCAGCGAGAAGCTTGGCTTTCACGTCGGTGAGGTAGCGCATCTTCTCCGGCGGGACGGGCGGGAGCGGCTTCCTCTGCATCGGCCGCCGAGAGTAGCGGGTGGGTCCGATCGGCACTCGCGTCCTCGGCGGCCGGCGGACATGCTCTCGCGCCATGGAACAGCCGTACGCCGTCCGCTTCTCCGTGGACTACCCCGACCGCGCCCTCGACCGGCTCAGCACGCTGCTGCGCATCATCTGGGTCATCCCCATCGCCATCGTCCTGGGCTCCGTCAGCGGCGGAGCCTCGCAGAGCCACAACCTGAACGGCCAGGAGACGAGCGGCGCCGCGGCCGGCGGGCTCCTCTTCCTCGCGCCGCTGCTCATGATCGTCTTCCGGCGGAAATACCCGCGCTGGTGGTTCGACTGGAACCGCGAGCTGCTGCGCTTCGGCGCGCGCGTGGGCGCCTATCTCGCGCTGATGGACGACCGCTACCCCTCGACGGACGAGGAGCAGTCGGTCCACCTCGACATCGACTACCCGAACATGCCCGACGGCCTCAGCCAGTGGATGCCGCTGGTGAAGTGGCTGCTCGCGGTCCCGCACCTCATCGTGCTCGTGTTCCTGTGGCTCTTCGCGTTCGTCGCGGTGATCGTGGCCTGGTTCGCGGTCCTCCTGACCGGGCGCTACCCGCGCGGCCTCTTCGACTTCGTCGTGGGCGTGATGCGCTGGACGTATCGCGTCATCGGCTACGCCTTCGTCCTGGTGACCGACCGCTACCCGCCGTTCAACGCGGCGTGATCAGGCGACGAGCGAGCGGACCGCCGCGGCGATGGCCGGCGCGCGCACGAGGTAGGCGTCCTCGAGCGGCGGGCTGACGGGCACCGGCGCGTAGGGCGCGCCCAGCCGGGCGACCGGCGCGTCGAGGGCGTCGAACGCGTGCTCCTGGACGAGCGCGGCGACCTCGGCGCCGAAGCCGCCCTGCCGCACGGCCTCGTGCGCGACGACGCAGCGGTGCGTACGGCGGACCGAGCCGACGATGGTGTCGAGGTCGAGCGGGTGCAGCGTGCGCGGGTCGATGACCTCGACCTCGGTGCCGTCGCGTGCGAGCTCGTCGGCCGCGGCGAGCGCTTCGTGCACGGTGCGCGACGTCGCGACGCACGTCACGTCGCGCCCCGGCCGCCGCACGGCCGCGGCGCCGATGGGGACGGGCGCGAGGTCGACCCGCGGCTCCTTGCGGAAGTACAGCTCCTTGTTCTCCACCACGACGACGGGGTCGTCGGCGCGGAGCGCCGAGAGGAGCAGCCCGCCGGCGTCGGCGGCGGTCGCCGGCATCACGACCGACAGCCCCGGCACGTGGAGGAGCCAGGCCTCGAGGCTCTGCGAGTGCTGCGCGCCGGATCGCGTGCCCGCGCCCACCGACGTGCGCACGACGAGCGGACAGCGCAGCTGGCCGCCGGACATGTAGCGCGCCTTGGCCGCCTGATTGGCGAGCTGGTCGAGCGCCAGCGTGATGAAGTCGATGAACATGATCTCGACGACCGGCCGCAGACCGGCGAGCGCCATCCCCGCGCCGATGCCCATGATGCTGCTCTCGCTGATCGGCGTGTCGCGCACGCGCTCGCCGAACTCGGCGGCGAGCCCCTTCGTCGCGCCGAACGGTCCGCCCTCGGCGACGTCCTCGCCGACGATGCGCACCGCCGGATCGCGCCGCATGGCCGACGCGAGGGCGTCGTTGATGGCGCCGATGTACGTCGTGTCAGCCACCGACGTCCTCGGTGAGCGCCGACGGCGGAGGGAACGGCGCCGACCGTGCCGCGGCGACGGCGGCCGCGACCGCGCGGCGCGCCGCGGCCTCGCAGGCCGCTGCGTCGTCGGCGGACAGCTCGCCGCGTTCGACGGCGGCGCTCGCGCAGCGGCGCACGGGGTCTTTCGCCTTCCACTCGGCGAGCTCGCTCGCCTCGCGGTAGCGCGCGGGGTCGCCCTCGTAGTGCCCGCGCATGCGGTAGGTGAGGCACTCGAGGAGCGCCGGGCCGCCGCCCCCGCGCAGCGGCGCGACGAGCGCCGCCGCCGCCTCGCGCACGGCGACGACGTCGTTGCCGTCGACGGTCCGCGCGTCGATGCCGTAGGTCTCCGCGTGGCGCGTCACTCGCTCGACCGGGGTGTGCGCGGAGCGCGGCGTGAACTCGGCGTAGCCGTTGTTCTCGCAGACGAGGAGCACGGGCGCCTTCCAGAGCGCCGCCATGTTGAGGCACTCGTGGAAATAGCCGGTCTGGACGGCGCCGTCGCCGAAGAAGACGACGGCGACCGCGCCGGGCGCCGTCTCGCGCAGCGCGAGGGCGGTGCCCAGCGCGAGCGGGATGGTGCCGCCGACGACGCCGGTGGCCCCCAGGACGCCGTGAGTGACGTCGACGAGGTGCATCGAGCCGCCCTTGCCCCCGCACAGGCCGGTGGCCTTGCCCATCAGCTCGGCCATCACCGCGGTGGGGTCGGCGCCGCGCGCGAGGACGTGCCCGTGCGCGCGGTGGCCGCTGTAGACGCGGTCGCGCGCCTCCAGGACGTCGCACACGCCGACGGCCGACGCCTCTTGCCCGATGGAGACGTGGACCAGGCCGACGACCTCGCCCGTCCCGACGAGCTCCGAGACGCTCTCCTCGAATGCGCGGATGAGCCACATCCGCTCGAGGACTCGCTTCGCGTCCAGCGTTCCGACCCCTAGACGCCCTTCCCGAACGTGATGAGCTCGGTCCGGCTGAGCGTGACCGCCTTCGCCTTGAGGGGCTCGTTCTGCTTGTTCTGGAAGCCCGGCTGGTCGAGGAGCTGATACCGCGCGACCCACGTCGAGAACGGATCGCGCGAGCCGATCCCGTCCTCGGGCACGACGACGCTGAGCCCGCGGGCGCAGCAGCCGAACGACGTGTAGACGACGGCGCCGTTCGCCGCCGTCCCGACGACGATCGCGTGCTGCAGGCCCTTCAGCTGCTCCGCGAGGTCGGTGCTGAAGAACTTGTCGGCGCTCGAACGCACGATCGGATCGTCGGGCTTGGGCGCGATCTCGGGCGCGACGACCTGATCGGCCGCGCGCCCGAGCGAGAAGATGACGCGCGCGCCCGCCTTGCGCGCGCGGTCGATGAGCTTCCGGACCGGCTCGAGAGACGCCTTGACCTCGGGGATGGTGTTCGTCGCGCTCGAGATGTCGAGGACGAGCACGGCGGTCGCCGCGGGGTCGACCGTGACCGCGACGGGGTCGGGGAGCTTCGGCGTCTCGGTCATGGCGTCACCAGCTCCTTCGGACGCGGCTTCCCGGTGCCGTAGAACTCCGGCCACTTCTCGACGTACTGCTCGCGGTAGCTCTTCAGGTAGTGGTCGGCCATGTCGACGCAGCGCGGCAGCCAGACCTTCGGCTTCGACGTCACGTATCCGAGGAACTCGCGCAGGACCTTGGCGCGGAACGGCCGGCCGATGATGAACGGGTGGAGGCCCATCGTCATCATCCCCGGGCGTCCGGCCTCGCCCTCCTCGTACAGCTGGTCGAACTGGTCCTTCCACCACTGCAGGATGGCCCGTGGGTCCTTCCGCGTGGAGCTCGCCATCTGGTGGTCGGTGAGCCAGATGCCGTAGCTCATGGCCACGATGTCGCCCTTGTCCGTCCGCAGCGTGTACGGAAGGTCCTCGTTGATCGTTCCCATGTAGTAGCGGTAGCCGAGCTCCGCGATGAGCGGGAGGGTGAAGTGGTTCGGCCGCTCGCCGGACGAGATGTACCCGACCGGCCGCACACCGGCGTTCTTCTCGAACGACTCGACGGTCCTCTGCAGCTCGGAGCGCTGCACGTCGTCGGTCTGCCGCCCCACGTACTCGTGGCGCCAGTTCTCGCTCGCGAGCTCGTGTCCCGCCGCGAGGATCTCCTTCGCGATCTCCGGGTGCGCCTGGACGCCCGAGCCGTTCATGAACCACGTCGTGTGGACGCCGAACTCTTCGAGCACGTCGAGGACCCGGTAGGCCCCGCACCGCTCGCCGTAGAGGCGATCGGTGATGAGCGCGATGTCCGTGGTGAAGAGCGATCCGCTCGGCGTGTCGTGCCGGAAGGAAGCCTGGGCGGAGCCGGGCTTCCCGAGCTCCTCCTCGGGCCACGTCTCGAGAACGATGCACGGCATGAGCGCCATGACGGCACCGTTCGGCCACTGGACCGGACGCCGGGGCATGCGGAGCTTCTTCACAGGTCCCCTCCCATTTCTCTCGCTGGGTCTAGCGATACCGACGGAGTGGTCGCTTGCGGACGATCGTGTCGACGAGGGCCGGGCGTCCCGCCTTCACCTCGGCGAGAGCGCGCTCGAGCGCGGGGCGCGCCGAGCGGGGATCCTCGACCGGTCCCTCGGCGTGCCACCCGAACGAGCGCGCGAGCATCGCGAAGTCGACCGGCGGGTCGCTGACGTCCATCCCGAGGAAGGCGTTGCCCTCGGGCGTCCCGCGGTGCCGTGCGACGCGGATCTGGTGCTCCCAGTCGTTGTAGTAGGCGCGGTTGTTGTACATGACGACGAGGATCGGCAGCCGGTCGTGCGCCGCGGTCCAGAGCGCGCCGGGGTCGTAGAGGAGATCGCCGTCCGGCTGGATGTCGACGACGACCTTGCCGCTGCCGCGGTAGGCGAGCGCGATGCCGAGCGACGTGCCGATCTGCGTCGACGTCCCCATCGCGCGACCGGCGTGGCGCTCCGGACGGTCCATGTCCCACAGCCGCAGCGCCTGGTCTTCGGCCGTGTTGGCGGTGAGGACCCAGTCCTCGTCCTTGATGACGGACCAGATCTCGCTCGCAAGGCGCGCCGGCGTCATCGGGATGGCGTCGCGGTCCTTGGCCGCCTCCTCGAGCCAGTGGTCGTGGATCTCGCGGTGGACGGTCGCGATGCGGTCGCGCCGTGACGCGCGGACCGCGTCGCCGCCGCGGACGCGCTCGCGCAGCGCGGCGATGAGCGCGGGGAGCGCGAGCCGCGTGTCGGCGACGATCGAGAGGTCGACCGGCTGGAGCTGTCCGAGGTCTTCCGACCACTTGGCCGTGCGCAGCTCCATGAGCCCGAGGTCGATGACCCGGCAGCCCGCGGGGATGCGCGGCCGCTTCGTGCGGTCGACGCTCTCGCGGTCGAGCTCGTTGAGCGGGCGGTAGAGGTCGGCGACGTCGACGCCGAGCACGACGTCGGCGGTCGCGAGGGCGTTGCCGCCGGTGAGGTTGAGCGGGTGGCGGTTGGGGAAGCTGAGGCGGCCGTTGAGGTCGATGACCGGCGCCGCGAGGAGCTCGGCGAGGGCCACCAGCTGCGCCGACGCCTCCGGATGGCGCCCGGTGAACTCGGTGACGATGACGGGCCGCTCCGCCGCGGCGAGCCACTCCGCCGCGCGGTCGATGGCGCGCGGATCCGCCTGCACGGGGGAGGGGAGCGCGCCGCGCAGGACGGCGTCGACGTTCACGGGCGCGGCGAGCTTCTCCTCCTGCAGCCCCGCGTCGTAGCAGATGTAGACGGGGCCCGCCGGCTCCGTCGTCGCGATGCGGTAGGCGCGCGCGAACGAGGCGGGGAAGTCGGCGACCGTCGCCGGCTGGTCGTCCCACTTCACGTAGTCGCGGACGGCGTTGCCGTTGACCAGGGCGCTGTGGATCCAATCGATGTACGGCCGCCGCTTGGTGCGGTCGAGCGGGCCCGTCGCGCCGACGATGATCAGCGGCACGCGGTCCACGTAGGCGTAGTAGATGGTCATGGCCGCGTGGAGCATGCCGACGACGTCGTGGACGATCGCGGCCATCGGCTTGCCCGTCACCTTGGCGTAGCCGTGCGCGATGGAGACGGCGATCTCCTCGTGCGTGCACAGGATCATCTCGGGCTTGTTGCCGCCGTAGTTGACGATCGAGTCGTGCAGTCCGCGGTACGTCGCGCCGGGGTTGAGCGCCGCGTACTCGATGCCGAAGCCCTTGAGCAGATCGACGATGACGTCGGATCCGTATCGCTGCGTCGGGTACGATCCCGCGACGAGGGCCGGCCCCGACGCCGGCCGATCGATGAGGTCGGTCACTCCCGTTCCACCCCGTCCGCTCCTTCTTCGCCCGCCCGGCTCAAGCTTCGTCCTCTTCGAACGTGCGCTGCAGCGCGCGGGGTCGCCAGCCGTCGTCCCGCATCGCGACGCAGTGCTCGACGGGGAACTCTACAAAGACATCCTGGCCTCGGCGCAGCGAGATCGACGGGTGTGCGCGCGCGCGGACGAGCACGTCGCCGATCGACACGATGCAGTCGAGGTGGTCGCCGAGGAAGGCCGCGATCTCGAGCTTGCCGGTGAACTCGTTGGGGCGATGCTCGGGCGCGCCGCGGACGACGACGTTCTCCGGCCGCAGCACGAGGAGCGCCTTTTCGCCCGGCTTGAGGTCGGTGGGCAGGGTGCACCGCACCATTCCGCCGAGCGCCGTGATGCCGCCGCTGGTGACCTCGCCGGCGAGGAACGTCCCGCTACCGACGAAGTCGGCGGCGAAGCCCGACGCCGGCTCGCGGTAGATCTCGCGCGGCCCGCCTTCCTGGACGATCGCTCCGTCGTGCATCACCGCGATGCTGTGCGAGAGGAAGAGCGCCTCGGCCTGGTCATGCGTGACGTACACGGTCGTGATGCGGAGCTTCCGCTGGAGCTCGCGCAGCTCGATCCGCATGCGCTCGCGCAGCTTCGCGTCGAGGTTCGAGAGCGGCTCGTCGAGGAGGAGCAGCCGCGGGCGCCGCACCAGGGCGCGCGCGAGCGCGAGACGCTGCTGCTGCCCACCGGAGAGCTGCGGCGCCGGTCGGGACTCGAGGCCCTCGAGCCCGACGAGCGTGAGGGCTTCCTCGACGGCGCGCTTGATCTCGGCCTTGGACGGGCGCGGCTTCGCCGACTCGAGCGGGAACGCCGCGTTCTGGAAGACGCTCATGTGCGGCCAGATCGCGTACGACTGGAAGACCATCCCGATGTCGCGCTGATGCGGTGGCACGAAGCTGCCGTTGCCCGACACGACCTTGTCGCCGATCGAGATCGTCCCCGACTCGGGCCGCTCCAGCCCCGCGATGGAGCGGAGGGTGGTCGTCTTCCCGCAGCCGGACGGGCCGAGGAGCGTGTAGAAGCGCCCCTCCTCGACGGTGAACGAGACCCCGCGCACCGCGCGGACCCCACCCCGGTCGGTGGTGAATGTCTTGTGCAGCTGGTCGACGACGAGCATTCCGATCCCTCCCTGTCAGGCCTCTTGGCGCACACCGAAGCGCGACGACACTCGCTGGATGACGGCGACGACGACGACGAGGCTGACGATGAGCATGACGGACAGGGATGCGACCATCCCCAGCTGTCCGACCTCATACTGCTCGAAGATCGTCACCGCGAGAACGATAGTGTCCTGGTTCGTCAACAGGACCGACGCTCCGAGCTCGCGCACCGACACGATGAAGATGTAGAGCCACGACGCGACGAGCGCGGGCCGCAGCAGCGGCATCGTGACGCGCCGGAACGTCGTGAGCCACGACCCCCCGGCGGCCGAGCCGGCCTCCTCGAGCTCCCTGTGCAGCTGGACCATCGCGCTGCTGTTCGCTCGCATGCCGTACGGCATGTACCGGATCAGGTAGCAGATGACGAGGATCCAGAGCGTGCCGTAGATGGGGATGATCCGGAACGCCGGCGAGAGGTACTGCAGGATCAGCGCGACGCCGAGGACCATGCCCGGAATGGTGATGGGGATGAAGGCGAGGGCGTCGAGCAGCCCGCGCCCACGCAGCTTCGTCTTGGTGATGATCCAGGCGACGACGGCGGTGAGCATGGTGACGAGCGTCGCGGCGATCGCGCCGAGGAGGACGCTGTTCATGACGCCGCGCTGCACCCCGTACCAGCCGATCGTCTTCGTGTAGTTCGCCATGCTCGCCTTCTCGAGGAGTGACAGGTCCGGCGCGTAGTAGGGGAGGAGCGACACGAAGACCAGGGCGAGGAACGGGAGCCCGACGAGGAGGATCACGTACAGGAGCAGCCCGGCGAAGGTGACGTAGCGCCAGCGCCCGATGTCGATCTGCCGCGGGCGGTAGGCCTTGCCCGTGATGGTCGCGAACCGCTCGGAGCGGCTGATGAGCCGCTGGTAGGCGACGATCCCGATCAGCGTGACGACCATGAGCGTCATCGACAGAGCGCCGGCCTCGCCGTAATCGGCGGACGTGCCGTGCAGCGCGCGGTAGATCTCGCCGGTGAACACCGGGATGTCGGCGGGCGTGCCGATGAGCCGGGGGACCTCGAACGACTCGAGCCCGCGGATGGCCATGATGAGCGCCGACGAGGCGAGGGCGGGGGCGAGGACCGGCAGGGTCACGCGGCGCAGCGTGTGGAGCGTGCTCGCGCCGCTCATGAGCGCGGACTCCTCGAGCGAGGGGTCCATCGACTGGAACGCCGCGGTCATGAGGAGGAACACCAGGGGCGACAGGTGGAGACCCTCCGCCCAGATCATCCCCGGCATCGAGTAGATCGTGAAGGGCGCCTCGCTGAGGCCGAAGACCGTGGAGATCGCCTTGCTGATGAGCCCGATGCGTCCGCTGAGGAGGAAGATCCAGGCGATGGTGCTGACGATCCCGGGGATGATGATGGGGACGATGCTCAGCGCGAAGAAGGCGCGGCGGTACGGCGTGTTCGTCCGCTCGACGATCCACGCGAGGCCGGTGCCCAGCGTGAGCGCGAGGAGGCCGACGCCGCCCGCGTAGATGAGCGAGTTCTCGAAGAGGGTGAAGGTCCGCCCGGAGCCGTAGGCGTTCGCGAAGTTGTCGAGGGTGAAGCCTTTGGAGATCTCTCCGTCGACCCCGAAGGTGCCGAGGATGAGCATCGCGAGCGGATACGCGGCGAGGTACGCGAGCACCGCCGCGAGTCCGAGGACGACGAGCGTGCCGCGGCCGGGCCGCGGCAGGCGGCGCGTGCGCGCCGCTGCCGCGACGATGCCGACCGCTTGCGAGGTCATGTCCGGTCCACCGGGCTAGAGCGGGTCGAGGTCACTTCTTCGCGATCAGCTCGTTCCAGAGCTTCTCGTACTTCGGGAGGTCCTTGGCGTCGTCCGGTCCCGAGACGAACGTCTTGCCGAATCCGGAGTAGGCCGCCGGCGCCATGCCGGGCACCGCCGGGAAGCGGCCGATCCCCGCGAGCGTCTTCTGGCCGCCGTCCTTCGAGACGTACCAGTTCACGAAGACCTTCGCCGCGTTCGGATGCGGCGCGTCCTTGGAGATGACCGCTCCCTGGAGCCGGAGCATGATCTCGCCCTTGCTCCAGCCGCCCGGGATCTTCTTGGACTCGATCTGCTCCTGCATCGTGTCGCCGCGCAGCCCCCAGCCGATCGCGCCCTGCCCCGCGACCAGCGCGGCGAGCATCTCGGTGTGTCCGTCGATGAGCTGAGGCTTGTTGGCGGCGAGCTTGGTGAAGTAGTCCGTGGTCTTGGCCTGATCGCCGCCCCACTTGTTCTTCGCCAGACCCTGCATCACGTCCCAGTCGCTGGCTTCGATGAGGATCTTGCCCTTCCACGCGGGGTCGAGGATGTCCTCCCAGGTCTTGGGCTCCTGGCCCGCCTTCACCTGGCTCGTGTTCCAGCCGAAGGTGCTGAGCGCGAGACGCGCGCCGACGAAGCTGCCGTTCAGCTGGTGGTACTCCTTCGGGATGTCCTTCGCCGCCGGCGGGTCGAAGGCCAGCGTGAGGCCCTTGTCGTACGGCTCGGCCAGGTCCAGCCCCCCGGTCTCCAGGACGTCGGCGAGGACCTTGCCGGCCTTCGCCTCGGTCATGAACTGCGTGAGGATCTTCGAGCTCGACTTGCGGTTGAGGTCGACCTTGATCTCGGGGTACGCCTTCATGAACGCCTTGACCAGTGGGTCGGCGTCGTCGGTCTGCAGCGAGGTGTAGAAGACGACCTTGCCTTCCTGCTTCGCCTTCGCGAGCGTCGCGGCGTCGACCTCGCCCGGCTTCGCCGCCGCGGTCGCGGCCGCCGACGCCCCGGCCGTGGTCGCCGCCGCGCTCGGAGCCGCGGACGGCTGGGCTGCCCCCCCACACGCGCTCGCTACCAGCCCGAGGACGCTGAGGAAGATCGCGATAGGCCGTGCCATGCCCTATCCCCGTTCTTCCATCCCCTCGACTCGCGAGGCCACCGAACGCGCGAATTGTTATACCTTTCGCGGCGAGACGCCACCGGGCGCAGCGTGGGGAGGTAGGTCGTGAGCGAGGGCGAAGGCAGGGTCTTCCTGAGGGGCATCACCTCGGAGCAGTACGGCCTCGGCGAGCAGCGCCGCCGCCAGCGCGCCGCGCCGCGCGTCCGCCTGGCCGGGACGGTGACCGACGACGCCAGCGTCGCGCACTCCGGCGACGAGCCCGACCTGTCGCGCACCTGGTGGGTCCTCGGGCCCGGCGACGAGCCGTTCCTCACGCAGACGCTGCAGTCGCACTTCGTCGAGCTCATGCCCGGCGGCCGCAACCACGGCCACGGGCACCAGAACGAGGCGCTCTTCTACATCCTCGAAGGCAAGGGCTACGAGATCCACGACGGGAAGCGCTACGACTGGGAGAAGGACGACCTCGTGGTGGTGCACAACGACTCCCACCACCAGCACTTCAACGCGAGCCCGACGGAGAAGGCGCTCGCGCTCGTCATCAAGGCGAAGGCGACGTGGATGTACCTCGGGCTCATCCAGCAGGGGCGCCAGGGGCCCGCGCCGGAGGGCGTCGGGCCGCGTGAGGACTGGTCGCGCCTGTGGACCCCGGGCGTGCAGGACAAGAAGAAGGTCGTCAAGCCCTCCGACACCCGCTGGGAGCAGACGCGCGACGGCAAGGTGCGCGTCCTCAGCGCCCCCTCGCGGAGCGACGTGCGCGCGCACAGCGTCGACGTCCTACAGCAGGAGGTCGCGCCCTCGTCGCGCTCGGCGAAGCACTGGCACATGGCCGACGAGTTCGTCTACGTGATCTCCGGCCGGGGTCACAGCCTCCACTGGGACGTCGAGGCGGAGATCGACGACAAGTACTACGCCCGCGTCGCGACGAAGCCGTCGCGCTGGGACTTCGGTCCCGGCGACTCGCTGTACATCCCGCAGAACACGGTGCACCAGCACTGGAGCGACGGGGGCGAGCCGCTCGTGTTCCTCTCGGCGCAGAACCGGATGTTCAAGCTCCTCGGGTACGACAGCGTCGTGTACCTCGAGGATGCCCCGGCCTCGTCACGCGAGGTCGCCGGGGCCACCTCCCGGTAGCCAGGCGCGGGCGCGCGCGGTGACGCCGCGCTCGACGTGGGCGGCGGCGCCGCCCTGCACGGCCGTGCCGTCGTCGCGCATGAAGGCGATGAGCCGCTCGACGGCGGCGAGGTCGACGGCGGCGTCGTAGCCCACGCGCGGCGGCGTCCGCACCTCGCCGCGCGTCCCTTCCGCGAGCGCGTCCAGCTCGCGCGCGCGCCCATGGGCGTCCGCGAGGCGCGTCATCGCTCCGGCGAGGGCGCCGCGGAAGGCGGGCCACTCCTCCGAGCGCGTCCAGCCCTCGCGCACGTTGATGGTCGTGAAGGCGCAGGGGCCGAGCCGATCGCCGACGTCGGCGAGCTTCCGCGACCCGCTCCGCTCGAGGCGCTCGTCGAACGGGAAGGTGACCATCGCGGCGTCCACGGTGCCGCGCTCGAGGGCGTCGGCCTGCGCCGGCGTCGGGCCGACGGCGACCTGCGTGTAGTCGCGCGGCTCGAGGCCCGCCGCGCGCAGGAAGGCGCGCAGGAAGGTGGACACGCTGCCGCGCGCCGAGGTCGTCGCGATGCGCGCTCCGCGCAGCGACGCGACCGAGTCGAACGACGCGCGCGCGAGGAGCGACGTCGGAGGGCGCGCGACGAGGCCCGCGCCGATCCGCAGGGGCGCGCCGCTGGCCATCAGCTCGTCCGGGCACGTCGCCGCGCAGTCGACGCGGTCGCCGAGCAGCGCGTCGACGCCCGCCGCCGTGCTGCCGAGCTCGACGAGCTCGACGAGGCCGTCGCGCGCCATGAGATACAGCGGCCAGTACGTCGCGGTGCGCGACACGATGCCGCAGCGGAGGGGGCTCACGCGCGCACCGTAACGCGGATCGCCTGCACGCATCGGGCGAGGTCGAGGAGCGCGGCCTCGCTGCCGGGTCGCCCGATCAGCTGGACAGCGACGGGGAGGCCGTCGTGCTCTCCCGCGGGGACGCTCACGGCGGGAAGGTCGAACAGGTTCGCCGCGAACGTCCACCGCGTGAGGTCGGGGTCGCCGACCGCGCGGCCGCTGGCGAGGTCGATGGCCGGCGCGACGTCGGAGGTCGTCGGCAGGAGCAGGACGTCGGCGTCGCCGAGGAGATCGTCGGCGCGCAGCGCGCCCCGGGCGCGGAGCGCTTCCGCGTAGTCCGCGTCACTCACCGCCGCGCCGACCAGGAGGGCCTGGCGGAAGAGCGGACCGGTCCGCTCGAGCAGCGCGTGATGCTCGGCGTACGCCTCGTGACCGAGGATGCGGCGGTGGATGCGCCGCCCGGCATCGAGATCGGGCGCGGCGCGGCGGGTCACCGAGTGTCCGGCCGACGCGAGCGCTTCCGCCGCGCGCGTCAGCGCGTCGCGGACGCACGGCGCGCAGGACGGCGGGTCCGCGACCAGCGAGACACGCCGTGGGGACGCCGCCGCGGGCGCGAGCGGCGCGAGCGCGCGGAGCGCGGCCAACGCATCGGCCGCGTCGCGCGCCAGTACGCCGACCGCGTCGAGCGACCGCGAGAGCGGGATGACGCCGTCGCGCTCGACGAACGCGCGCGAGGGCTTGATCCCGACGACGCCGCAGAGGGCGGCGGGGATGCGCACCGAGCCGCCCGTGTCGGTCCCCAGCGCGGCGACGACGTGTCCCGCGGCCACGGCCACGCCCGATCCGGAGCTCGATCCGCCCGGCGTTCGCGCGGGGTCGCGCGGGTTGCGCGCGAACGGGAAGGACGGATGCGGCGCGCGGTACGCGAGCTCGTGCAGGCTCGTCTTGCCGACGAGGACCGCGCCCGCCGCGCGCCAGCGCGACCACGCGACGGCGTCGGCCGCGGGGACGCGGTCGCGCAGCGCGGCCGATCCGCCGGTCGTGCGGATGCCGGCGGTGTCGACGTTGTCCTTCAGCGCGACCGGGAGGCCGTGGAGCGGGCCGCGGTCGCGTCCGGCTCCCAGCTCCGCCTCCGCGACGCGCGCGGCCGCGAGGGCGTCGTCGGCGAGGACGGTGACGTACGCGCCGAGCGCCGCGTCGCGTTCGATGCGCTCGAGCGAGGCGCGGACGAGACCGCTGGGCGAGGCCTCACGCCGGCGCACGAGCGCCGCGAGCTCCGCGATGGGGCGGTCGAGCATCAGGCCTGGAGGCCGAAGCGCCGGCTGACGCGGTAGGTGAACACGGCGAACGTGATGCTGATCGCCGCGACGAGGCTCCCGAGCGCGGTGACCTGATTCACGCTGCCGTTCGTCCACAGGTCGAGCATCGTCGTGGCGATGACCGGCGACCGGGGCGTGTAGAGGAGCGCCGCGACCGACAGCTCACGCACGCTGATGAGGAACACGAAGACCCAGCCGGCGAACAGCGCCGGGAGCAGCAGCGGCACCACGACCTTGCGGAACGTCCCGCCCCAGCCCGCGCCGGACAGCTGGGCGCTCTCCTCGAGCTCGGGATGGATCCGCAGCATCCCCGGATGCGCATAGCGCAGCCCGTACGGCAGGTACGTCGTCATGTACGCGATGACGAGGATCCAGATCGTCCCGTACACCGGGATGGGGGAGCGGATGTAGGTCACGAGCACGGCGATGCCCAGGACGACGCCGGGGAGCACGAGCGGCATCGACGCCAGCTGATCGAGGAGCGCCGTCCCGCGGATGCGCGCGCGCACGAGGACCCACGCGACGACCGCGGTCACGGCCATGACGCCCGTCGCGGCCAGGATGCCGATGCTGAAGCTGTCCTGGAGGCTGAGGAGGATCTGCGGATCGGCGAGCACGGTCCGGTAGTTGCCGAGCGTGAGGTGATCCCACGGGGCGCCCGGGAGTCCGAAGGAGGGGATGAGCGAGGCCCACAGGATGGCGAGGATCGGGAGGAACTGGAGGGCGACGATCGACAGGACGATCGCCGTCACGATCCACCGTCCTCGCCCGAGCTCGAGGACGCGCGGCCGGAACGCCTTGCCCGTGATCGTCGCGAAGCTCGAGGCACGCCGCGTCACGCGGCCGTAGAGCGTGATGGCGGCGACGAGGAAGGCGACGAGGAGGACGCCGTACGCGGCCGAGTACGAGTAGTCCGGCATGATCCCCGACGTGACGTTGAGATAGACGACGGTCGTCACCGTGTACGCCTTCGCCGGCACGCCGAGAAGGAGCGGCACCTCGAACGCCTGCACCGAGCGGATGAACGTGAGGATGATGACGGAGAGGACGCTCGGGAGCGCGACGGCGGCGGTCACGCGGCGGATCGTTCGCCACGTCGTCGCTCCGCTCGTCATGGCCGCTTCCTCGAGCGATGGGTCCATCGAGCGGAAGCTCGCCGACATCATGAGGAAGACGAGCGGGATCCAGAACACGCCCTCGACGACGATCATCACCGGGAGCGAGAAGACGTCCATGAGCGTCGCGGTCGAGCCGGTGAGCGCGCGGAAGAGCTCGTTGATGGACCCCGTGCGCGGTCCGAGGAGGAGGATCCAGCCGATGGCCCGCACGATCCCCGGCACCGCGAAGCTGACGAAGATCGCGGGATAGCTGATCTGCCGGAGCGGCGCGTTGGTGCGCTCGACGCACCAGGCGAGGACGCCGCCCAGGACGAGGCCGACGAGGGTCGCGCCGCCGGCGAAGGTGATCGTCGTCGCGATCAGCTCCCCGAGGTCCGAGGAGGTGACGATCTCCTGGTACGCGGCGAGCGACAGCGTCCCCGGCCGTCCCGGCTGCTCGCCGACGAGCACGCTCGTGCGGATGAGCGCGATGACCGGGGGCAGGACGAGGAGCGCGAGGACCGCCGCGCTCGCGCCGAGCAGAACGTGCTCGGCACGAAGGCGCGGCGGTCTCCAGCGCGGTATCGCTACCGGAATATCTGCTTGAAGAGGGTGCTCCAGAGCTTCGTGTCCTTGTCGATCTGGTCCGTGGTCTTGCCGTGCTCGGGGACCCAGACCTTGAAGTCGAGCTTGTCGCCGGCCGTCGCGTACTTGTTGTCGTGGTAGATCGCCTGGCCGTCCTTACCCAGCAGGAAGTCGATGAACAGCAGGGCCGCGTTCGGATGGGTCGCCTTCAGCGACATCGCGTCCTGACCGGTGTTCCCGACGACGGGCTCGAGCGGGGCCCACTTCACGGGCGCCTTCTTCTCCGCGGCGGCGAGATCGGTGTGGTCCTTGAAGATCGTCGGCGATCCGGCGACCTCGCCCTTGGCGATGAGGTCGAGGAGAGCCTGTCCGGACACCTGCTGCACCTGCACCTGCTGCTTCGTCACGAAGTCCTTGAGCCACTGCTGCCCCTTGTCCTGCCCCTTCGCCTCGAGGACGGACCCCAGCCAGCGCTGGCCGGTGTTCGTGCCCGTCACGGCGAGCTTTCCCTTGAGGGCCGGGTTCATCAGGTCGTCGAGCGTCTTGGGGACCGCGTTCGGGGGGATGAGGTTCGTGTTGTACCCGAACGAGATGAGCGAGAACCGGTCCGTGGCGCTCTCGATGAGGCCGCCCTTCGACTCGGTCTTGAAGTCGGCGGGTATGTCCTTCGCGCTCGGCGAGTAGTAGGGCGTCATGTAGCCGCCCTGGAACAGGAGCTGGATCGCGCTGATCTGCGACTCGATCACGTCGAAGCTCGGCTGGCCCGCCTGCAGCTCCTGCGTCGCCTTCGTCACGAGCTGGCTCTCGGTGCCTCGGAAGATGTCGACCTGCGTGATGAAGGGGTACTTCGTCTTGAACGCCGCCGCGAGGCGGTCGATGGCGGCGCCTGCGAGCGACGTGTACCAGACGACCCGGCCTTCCTTCTTGGCGCCGGCCTCGAGGATCTGCTGGCGGTCCGCGCCCTGGTACGCGGCGAGTCCGGCGACGGTGGTCGGGACGCTCGCCGCGGATGCCGCCGCCGACGCGCCGGCGGAGGCCGCCGGCGTCGCGCTCGGCGCGGCCGCTCCGCCGCACGCCGCGGCGACCGTGAGCGCGACGGTCACGAGGATGCCTGCTCGCCCCACCATCTCTGTCCAACCTCCACACGCCGACCGTCTCCCGGCGGTCGTGGGCCGGAGGATAGCCCCGCGCGGTCCGTTCGGTCTATCCGTTATACCTTTCGCCCGGTGCGGATACGCTCGGTCGGCGTCTTCCCTGTGGTCATGCGCAAGACCGACCCGACGTGGCGCTTCGCCCTCGGGGCGTCTCCCCAGAGCGACGGCTTCCTCATCCGCCTCGTCACCGATGGGCAGCACGAGGGCATCGGCTACACGACCGCCGTCCCGCATCTCGACGCCCCCGCCTCGCGGGTGCTCGAGGATCTGCGCTGCCTGTCGCGCGCCCTCGCGGGGGCCAGCGTGCCCGACGTCGCCGAGCTCGATCTCCTGCCCGGCTGTCATCAGGCGAAAGCGGGCATCGACATCGCCCTCCACGACCTCGCGGCGCGCGAGCGCGGCGTCCCGCTCCACCGGGTGCTCGGCGCGAAGGTGCGCGACGAGGTGCCACTGCTGCGCATCCTCGCGCTCAAGGCGCCCGAGCAGGTCGCGCGCATCGCCGCGGGCCTCGTCGCCGAGGGCTACCGCTATCTGAAGATCAAGCTCGACGGCGACCTGGAGACCGACGTCGCGCGCGTGCGCGCGGTGCGCGAGGCCGTCGGTCCGTCCGTGCACCTCACCGTCGACGCCAACCAGAGCTACGCCGCCGAGGGCGCCATCCGCGCCGGCGAGCGGATGCAGAAGGACGGCATCGAGCTCTTCGAGCAGCCGGTGCGCATCGACGACGTCGATGGCCTCGCCGCCGTCTCGCGCGCCCTCGAGGTCCCGGTCGAGGCCGACGAGTCGGCGCAGAGCCCCGACGACATCCGCCGCCTCATCGATCGCGGCGCCGTCGACAGCGTCAGCCTGAAGCTGCCCAAGCTCGGCGGCCTCGCGAAGGCCAAGGCCGCCGCGGAGCAGTGCGCCGCCGCGGGCGTGCGCTGCCGTGTCGGCGCGACCGTCGGCAGCCGCCTCGTCGCGGCCGCCGGCCTCCACTTCGCCGCGGTCACCCCGAACATCTCGTACGCGTGCGAGCTCGCCGAGTTCGCGCGCCTCCAGGACGATCCGGCGGAAGGCCTCGAGCCCGAGCGGGGGGTCCTGCGCGTGCCGGAGGGCGTCGGGCTCGGCGTGCGCCTGCGCGAGACACAGGCCGTCGCGACATGAGGGAGGAGATCGACATGATCGTGCGCGAGTTCGACGCTAGGGTCTGCTGCGGATGACGACGCCGAAGTACGCGATCGTCGGGCTCGGCATGGTCTACGGCCCCTATCCCGAAGGCGTGACGGCGCGCGGCGCGGAGGCCGAGGCGGGGCGCCTCGCCATCGCCGACGCCGGGCTGCGGCGCGAGGACGTCGACGGCGCGCTGCAGCTGCGCCGCACCGCCGGCGGCGGCGAGCGGCCGGCCTGGGCCGACGCCTTCCCGCGCATGCTCGGGCTGCCGTTCAAGTTCTTCTTCACCGTCGGGCGCGGCGGCGCGCTCGCGGGCCTCGGCATCGCGACGGCGATGGGCTTCCTCGAGCTCGGGATCGCCAAGTACGTGCTCATCGTCGGCGGCGTCGAGGACTTCAAGAACTCGCGCCGGACCAAGGCGGAGGGCCATCGCGGCATGGTCCACAGCGAGAAGGCCGGCTACTGGGGCAAGCCGTTCGGCGACCTGCGCGCGCCGAGCCACCACTCCTTCCTCGCGGCGCGCCACATGTACGAGTACGGCACGACGAGCCGCCAGCTCGGCTCGATCGCGGTGCAGGAGCGCGCCTGGGCGTGCAAGAACCCGAAGGCGAAGATGTACGGCCGGCCGATGACCATCGAGGACCACCAGAACTCGCCGTTCGTCGTCGAGCCGTACCACCTGTTCGACATCTGCCTCGTCTCCGACGGCGCGGTCGCGTTCATCCTCACGACCGCGGAGCGCGCGAAGGACACGGCGAAGAAGCCGATCTGGGTCCGCGGCCTCGGCAGCGGGGAGATCGCGGACAGCCTCTGGTGGGAGAAGAAGAACTACACCCACATGGCGGTGAAGACCGCCAAGGAGCAGGCGTTCGGCCAGGCCGGCATCGACCTGGGGGACGTCGACGTCGCCGAGCTCTACGACTGCTTCACCGCCGAGGTCCTCTTCCAGATCGAGGACTACGGCTGGTGCAAGAAGGGGGAGGGGGGGCCGTTCGTCGCCGAGGGCCACATCGGCCCCGGCGGCGACGTGCCCGTGAACACGTCCGGCGGGCTCCTCTCGGCGTACCACTACGGCGACCTCACCTGTCTCAGCGAAGCCGTGATGCAGCTGCGCGGCGACGCCGGCGAGCGTCAGGTGAAGGGCGCCGAGATCGCGCTCGTCACCGGCCACGGCGGCGAGCTCATCTCGCCCGGCATGTGCTCGATCCACACCTCGCTGGTGCTCGGGGTATGAGCACGTACACGAAGCCGCTGCCCAACGTCGACGACGACAGCCGTCCCCAGTGGGAAGGGTTCAAGCAGCACAAGTTCCTGCTCTTCCGGTGCAAGAAGTGCGGCGCCTGGTACTGGCCGAAGTCGTTCTGCCGCAACCACGAGAACGCGCCGATGTTCGGCGACCTCGAGTGGACGGAGGCGAGCGGGAAGGGGAAGGTCTTCGCCTTCAACATCCACCACATGGCCTTCCATCCCGGCTTCCAGCCCGACATCCCGTACGTCTATGCGCTCGTCGAGCTCGATGAGGGCCCGCTGTTCGGGACGAACATCGTCGGCATCGACCCGCACCAGATCAAGGTCGGGATGGCGGTCGAGGTGAGCTATGACGACATCACGCCGGAGTGGACGCTGCCGAAGTTCAAGCCCGTCGGGAAGTAGAGCGCAGCGCCGGGCGCCGCTTGGAGCGCGACCTGCCTGACCTCGTCAGTTCGCCGCGCTTCTTCGGCCATGCGTACGGGTACGCCTCGAGCCCATCCATGAGCGTGACGTCCCAGATCGCCTGCTCGCGATCCTGGCCGGCGCGGCCGTACCGCTCGTTCCCTTCCTGGATGGAGTGCTCCCGGCGAAGCCGTGCGTCGGCGAGGAGGGCCGTGACCGCCTCCGAAAGCGGGGCGAGGTCGCGCTCGACGATCTTCGTGACCTCCGCCATGTCGATGCGGAAGTACTCGTGCGCGAGGAGGTCGCGTAGTCCCGCGATCTGGCGCCACGGGACCTCGGGCCTCTGAGCCCTCGTCTCGTCGCCGAGAGACTTCACCGCCTCTCCGATGATCACGAGGTTGTACAGGACGGCGTCATGCTTCAGCCTCGCGACCCCTGCGGGGACCGTCATGTGGCTGTGGATCGTCTCGATAGCGGCGGCGATGTCCGTGAGCCGGTCGCGGTCCCCGCGCATCAGATGGGCCGCGCCTCTGCGAGGGCACGCTTGCGCACCTTCGGCTTCATGAACCGTGGCGCGGAAGCGTCGACGGGCAGCCCGAGGATGTCCGCGGTCTGCTGCTGGAACCCGATCAGGTCGAGGAGCGTCCGGTCGGCGTCCAGCTCGACCAGGAGGTCGATGTCACTTCTTGGGTCGTCCTGGCCGCGCGCGACCGACCCGAATACCCAGACAGAACGCACGCCGTGATGGCGTGCGATGCTCAGGATGCGCCGCCGCGACCGCTTCAATAGGGTGAGCTTCTCGCCGGCGCGAGATGCGGATCGATCCATCCGCGCCGCGGAGCCGATCCGTGCCGACGCCCCGCAGACGCGGAGGATCCGCTCCAAGGTCGCGAGAGAGGGCAAGGCTGCGCCCGACTCGTATCGGGCGATCGCCGGTTGGGAAGTCTGCGCGCGCTGCGCGAGGACGGTCTGCGACAAGCCTGCTCGCTTGCGCGCGTCGCGAATGAGCTCCTCAGGTCGCATGCTGACAAGGATCATACCTGACCAGGTATGAGACGGACCGTGCTTCGCGATCGTTCTCGGCATCAGAGGAGACCGACGTCGGGAGCTGGCCCATGTGGCTTGCGCGAACATGTAGCGCGAAGACGTCAGGGCAGCTCGCGGACACCCCCGTTGACCGCGAGCGTCTGGCCGGTCACGTAGCCGGCCTCCTCGCTCGCGAGGAAGGTGAAGCCGTTCGCGAGGTCCTCGGGCTGCCCGATGCGGCCCATCGGGTTCTGCTCGGCGAGGACGGGAAGGCGCGAGCCGCTCGGGTCGTTCTCGCGCGGCATCGGCGTGTCGGTGACGCCGGGCATGACGCAGTTCACCGTCACGTTGCGGCGCCCGACCTCGAGCGCGAGCGCCTTGGTGAAGCCGATGACCGCGGTCTTGGACGACGAGTAGGGCGCGAACGTCGCCCGGCCCGAGAGCGCGTGGCCGGAGGCGGTGTTGATGATCCGCCCCCAGCGCCGCTCGATCATGCCGCGGAGCGCGCGCTTGGAGCACAGGAACGTGCCGGTGATGTTCACGTCGAGGACCCGCTTCCAATCCTCGAGCGGCATCTGCGCGATGGGCACGTGCTTGCCGTAGATGCCCGCGATGTTGGCGAGGACGTCGATGGGGCCGAGCTCGCGCTCGACGCGCGACATCGCTTCGTCGACCTGCGCCGCCACGGCGACGCTGAAGGGGAGCGCGATGGCGTGCCCGCCCGCGGCGCGGATGTCGGCGACGGTGCGCTCGCAGCTGTCGCGCACGACCTCGAGCGCGCCCACCGCCGCGCCCTCGCGCGCGAAGCGCAGCGCGACGCCGCGGCCGATGCCCTGGCCGGCGCCGGTGACGACGGCGACCCTGCCCTCGAGCCTGCCGCTCACGGATAGAACTCCCCGCCGTTGACGTGGAGCACCTGTCCGGTGATCCAGCGCGCGCGCGGCCCGAGGAGGAACAGCGCGGCGTCGGCGATGTCCTCGGGCCGGCCGAGGCGGCCCATCGGGACGTCCTTCACCCGCTTGGCGCGCTTCGCGGCGAGCTGCTCCTCGTTCAGGCCCGCGCGCCAGCGTGGCGTGTCGATGGGCCCGGGCGCGAGCGCGTTCGCCGTCGCGCGCGGCGCGAGCTCGCCCGCGACGACGCGCGTGAGGCCGAAGATGCCCGCCTTCGCCGCGGAGTAGTCGGCGCCGTTCGGCCGGCCCTTGAACGCGTACGACGACGAGAGGTTAACGATCGAGCCTCCGGCCTCGGCGATGCGCTCCATCGAGGCGCGGCAGCAGAGGAACGTGCCGGTGAGGTGCACGTCGAGGAGCGAGCGCCACTCGGACTCGGCGAGGTCGACGACGGGCTTCCCCGCGGGGAGGTTGCCGGCGCAGTTGACGAGGAGGTCGAGCCGCCCGAAGCGGTCGACGGCGGTCTTCACCATGCGGGCCACGTCGTCCTCCTTCGAGACGTCGACGACGACGTCGACGGCACGGCCGCCGGTGCGCGCGACGTCGGCCGCGGTCTGGGCGGCGGAGGCGGGGACCACGTCGGCGACGACGACCGCGCTGCCCTCGCGCGCGAGCCCCTGAACGACCGCCTGGCCGATCCCGCTGCCGCCGCCGGTCACGATGGCGACCCGGTCCGCGAACCACTCTCGGTCGCTCGTCATCGGGTCGCCACCTCCGGCCGTGGTGGGGGCAGCTCGGCGAGCAGCCGGCCGTACCCGCTTCGCGGCTCGAGAGCGTGGAAGCGGTGCTGCACGGCCCACGCGCGAGCGGGGATCGCATGCACGATAGGGACCCCGAGCTCGCGCTCGAGCGGCTCGATCACGTCGAGCACGCGCCAGCCTGACCCGAGCATGTAGACGCCGTCAGCGCTCGGGTGCTCGCGGAATGTCCGTCGCGCGTGCTCGATCACGGCCGCGGACGGGATGTTCCCGACGCGGTCGAAGGCCGAGCTCATCCCGGCCATCGCGAGCACCTCGAAGCCAGCCTCCACGAAGTAGCGCGAGAAGACGTCGTTCAGGGGCCCGATGAAGTACGTGAGGCCCACGATCCTCTTCATCCCGAGCGCGCGCATCGCCTGCACCTGCGTCTGCGGCGCGGTGAGAACGGGGATCCCGTACTGGCGCTCCCAGCGCCGGACGAGCTCGCTCTCGCCCGCGAGGCCCAGCTGCATGAACGGCGGCGCGCCCTCGGTGTGGATGAGGTCGACCCGCAGCTCCGCGAGCTTCTGGACGAGCGGCTCGACCGTGTCCCACACGCTCGAGAACTCATCCGGCGTGCCGCGGTGCACGCCGACGAAGAGCGGGATGACGCCGATGCCGTCGGGGAGGAGGCGGATGAACTCCTCGAGGCCGCCCGGCCGGAATGTCGGCTTCACCACGCCGACGGTGCCGTACTTCATCTCGTAGGTCACGCCGTCACCTCCTCGGCCGCGAGTCGCTCGAGGAGCGAGCCGAAGCCACGGATCTCGTCGCGGATACCGAGGCGGCGGAGGGTCGCGAACAGGACGGACTGGCTGCTCGACGTGACGGGCACGCCGAGATCCTCCTCCGCCCGCGCGAGGTGGGCGACGGTCGGCCAGCGCGGGCAGGTGAGGTGGACGGCGTCGACCGGTCCGGCCTCGCGGAAGAGGGCGCGCGCGAGGTCGGCCGACGCGTCGTGCGGCAGCTTCGTCATCTCCACCGGGCGCGAGATGCCGAGGCACTTGGTGGCCACGACGTCGAAGCCGGCCTCGCGGAAGTAGGCGGCGAACTTCTCCGTCAGCGCCGGGGTGTACGGCGCGCCGATGGCGATGCGCTTCGCGCCGACGGCCTGCAGCGCCTCGACCTCGCAGCGCACGAGCGCGACGACGGGACAGCTCACCAGGCGCTGCGCGCGCTCGACGAGGACGCGCTCGAAGCCGTAGCCCTTGTGCGTGACCGGCGGCGACCCGCCGAGGACGACGACGTCGACCTCCTCGTAGGCGAGGTCGGCGACCGCGGCCTCGTAGCCCTCGTACACGCGATCGAGCTCCGCGGTGCTCAGCTCGCGGAGGTTGAGCGACGCGGGAACGATGACGATCCCGGGTGGGGCGGCGCGGTAGTACTCGTACATGAGCGTGTCGCCGCGCGATGGGTGCACCATGCCCACGCGGCCTCGCCAGTGCGACCGCCCGATCATTTCCCCATCCTCCCCGCGGCTGGACGCGAAGGTCGAACGATCATACCTTCGCGCCCGTACGCCGGGGGCCGACGCCCTCCGGCACACGCAAGGAGGGCGACACCGTGGCGCAGACCAAGACCCAATACGACCAGCTGATCGAGCTGTCGGACGAGACGCGGAAGCGCGCCCAGTCCGGGGCGGTCATCGTGCACACCAAAGAGCTCAAGCTCGAGGACGTCCCCGGCCGGAACCGCCGCCGCGCGTTCATCTCCGAGCCGATCCTCCTGGGATCGATGGTCCAGACGATGGGGATGTTCATCGCCGAGATCGCGCCGGGCGATCACACCGGCCGCCATCGCCACTTCAACGAGGCGCTCGTCTACATCATCGAGGGCCGCGGCCACACCGTGATCGTCGACAAGCGCTACGACTGGTCGGAGGGCGACGTCATCTCGGTGCCGCTCTACGAGTGGCACCAGCACTTCAACGACGACCCGAGCAAGCCCGTCCGCTACATGGGCATCACGAACCTTCCGCTGCTGCGGGCCATGGGGCTGAACAAGCTGGAGGATGACCCGAATGCGTAGAGCGGCCTCTGTCACGACGCTCGTCCTCGCCGTGCTCGTCACGGCCTGCGGTCCCGCGGCCGCGCCGAGCGCGGCGCCGGCGGCCAGCGCGTCGGCCGCGGCGTCTGCTGCCCCGAGCGCTTCGCCCTCGAAGGCCCCCGTCGCGATCTCGATCGGCTACGCCTCCGTGAGCGGCACCCAGGCCGCGGCCTGGGTCGCGAAGGAAAAGGGCATCTTCCAGAAGAACGGGCTCGACGTCACGCTCGAGTCGATCGCGGGAGGCTCCTCTCCGACCTCGGCGCTCATCGCGGACAAGATCTTCGCGCTCCAGATCTCCGTCGAGGCCATCAGCGCGACGCTCGAGGGCGCGGACATCGTGTACGTCGCGGCGCCCGTCTCGTCGCCGCTGTTCTGGTTCATCTCGGGTCCGAACATCAAGAACGGAGCCGACCTCAAGGGCAAGAAGATCGCCGCGACCGGGATCGGCACCGCGACGTACTTCGCGGACGTCCTCGCCCTTCGCCACTTCGGCCTCGCGACGAAGGACGTCGACATGGTCACGGCGAACAGCGTCCCCGGGATCCTCGCCGCGATCCAGTCGGGCCAGGTCGCCGGCGGCGCGGTCTCCATGCCGACCTACTCGGTGGCGAAGAAGGCCGGCATGACGACGCTCGTCAACGTCGCCGACCTCGGCTTCAAGTACCCGTCGTCGTGGCTCGCGGTGCGCCGCAAGACCATCGAAAGCCGGCCCGACGTCGTCGCCGCGGTCGTCAAGTCGATCTCGGAGGCCATCTCCGTCGAGATCAAGGACCCCGCGACGGCCGAGCAGATCATCGGCCAGTACACGAAGACGAAGGACCAGGCGCTGCTCAAGGAGACGTACGACACGCTCGTGCCGTACCTCAACAAGACGCCCACGCCGAAGGCCGAGCAGGTCGGCGCCGCGCTCGACCTCATCGCGCTCAACGACCCGAAGGCGAAGGGCGCCGACCCGACGAAGTTCGTCGACACCAAGTTCGTCGACGACCTGCAGAAGAGCGGCTTCCTCGACGGCCTCTACAAATAGCGCGGGAAGGGGATCCGCGGCCTAGCCGCGGATCCCCGCGCGCGCGATGCCCTGGATGAACTGGCGCTGCGTGAGCAGGAACAGGACGACCACCGGCGCGACGGCGAGGACCGACGCGGCCATGAGCAGCTGCACGTTGGTGCTCACGTCGCTGCGGAAGACGGTCAAGCCGACCTGGATCGGCCGCAGCTCGGCGGTGTTGGTGATGATCAACGGCCACTGGAAGTCGTTCCATGCGCGGATGGCGGTCAGCAGCGCGATGATCGCAACGGTGGGCCGCACGAGGGGCAGCGCGACGCTCCGCAGGAAGCGGAAATGCGTCGCGCCTTCCAGGACGGCGGCCTCGTAGAGCTCGGTGGGTAGCTGCAGGAAGGCCTGCCGCAAGAGGAACACGTTGAAGACGGAGGCTCCGAAGGGGACGATCAGCGCGAGGTAGGTGTCGTACCAGCCCAGGCGGCCGATGGTGATGTAGTTCGGGATCAGCGTGACCTCGGGCGGGATGACGAGGGTCGCCACCAGCGCGCCGAAGATCGCGTTGCGTCCGGGCACGCGCATGCGGGCGAGCGCGTAGGCGGCGAGGCTGCACGTCGCGATGCTGAGGAGCACCTGCCCGACGGCCATGATCGCGCTGTTGAGGAAGTAGCGCCCGAACGGCGCGGAAAGCCACGCCGCCGCGTAGTTGCTGAAGAGCCACTCCTCGGGGAGCAGGCTGGGCGGGAAGGCCGCGGCGCCGGCCTCGCTCTTGAGCGACGTCGAGAGCGTCCAGTAGAACGGGAACGCCATCACCACGCCGCCGGCGACGAGGGCGAGATAGAGCGGCGCGCGACGCACTCTACCCATAGAAGACGCGCCTCGAGAAGATGCGGTTGTTGATCGCGGTGATGACGACGACGACGAAGCCGACGGCGAACGCCGCGGCGCTCGCGTAGCCCAGCTCCGTCTGGCACCAGAAGCGGTCGAACACGAAGAGGGCCGCGACGCGCGTCGTGCCGAGCGGACCGCCCCCGCAGCCCGCGCCTTGTCCGCTGCTCATGACGTAGACGAGGTTGAACGACGTCATCGCGCCGATGGTCGCGACGAGCAGCAGGAAGTACGTGGTCGGGGAGAGCAGCGGGAACGTGATGTCGCGGAACATGCGGAGACCGCCAGCGCCGTCGATCCGCGCGGCGTCGATCACCTCGTCGGAGATCGAGGTGAGCCCCGAAAGGAACACGACCGCGTGGAATCCGAGGTAGTACCAGACGGTCACGAACATGATCGACGCGAGGGCGAGGCTCGGCGGAAGGTCGGATGAGAAGACCCCGTCGGGCTGGAGCAGCCACGTGCGCGGCTGGCCGGCGACGGTCTCGAGGATCGCGTTCGCGACCCCGTACGTCGGGTTGAATATCCAGCCCCAGACGAGCGCGACGGCGACCTGCGACGTGACGTAGGGCATGAAGTAGAGCAGGCGGAACACGCCACGCAGCCGCAGCCGCTGGTGCAGCAGGAGCGCGACGCCGAGCCCGACGGCCATCTCGACCGGGACGGTCCCGGCGACGTAGACGACGGTCAGGCCGACGGAGCCCAGGAAGTCGCCGTCCTGGAGCAGGTGCTGGTAGTTCCGCAGACCGAGGAAGCCTTCCTGCGCGACCTCCCAGCGGTAGAGGCTCATGTAGAAGGCGTAGATCGCGGGCCAGACGTGGAATGCCGCGATGATGAGGAGCGCCGGCGCGAGAAAGAGGTAGCCCTCTATCGCCTCGCGCCGGCGTCTCCTCACGCTGTCGAGCTAGTAGCCGCCGCTGAGGATGTCGTTCGCCTTCTTCGCGGCGTCGTCCAACGCGGCCTTCGGCGTGGACTTACCGAGGATGGCCGCGGTGATGGCGTCGCCGAGCGGACCCTGGATCTTCGGGAAGTCCGGGCTCTTCGGGCTGCCGACCGCGCCGGTAGCCGCGTCGAGCGGGATGAGCAGGCGCGGATCCTTCTCGGCCGCCGCCTTGAACTCCGTCGAGTTCTTCGCCGACGTGCGCAGCGGCATGTATCCGCTGGCGAGGCTCCACGCGACCGTCTGGTCGGTATCCGTCAGCCACTTGAGGAAGATCCACGCCCCCAGCTGGTGGTCGGGCGCGGCCTTCGCGAAGATCACGACGTTGTTGCCGTACAGGCTGGTCTTCGATCCCTTGGCGCCGGCCGGCAGCGGGGCCATCCCGAGCTGGAACGTCTTGCCCTTGGGCATCGCTTGCTGGATGTACGGGATGCTCACGTTCGTGGAGATGGCGAACGCGACCTTGCCTTGCGCGAAGGGGTCCTGCCAGTCGAAGCCCTTGGTCACGGTGACGGTCTTGTCCACGTTGACCAGGTCGGCCTCGTACTGGAGCGCGGCGACGCCCTCCGGAGAGTTGAAGGTCGCTTTCGTGAGGTCCGCCGAGAGCGGCGATCCGCCCGCGGCATAGAGCTGCGGGAGGAACATGTCGAAGATCGACGGCGTCCACGCCATCGGCGTGAAGCTCGTCTTCTCCTTGACCGTCTTCAGCGCCGCGCGGAACTCGTCCCACGTCTTCGGGACGCTCACGCCGGCGGCCTTGAGGATGTCCGGGTTGTAGTACATGACGCTCTCGCTCTTCGAGAGCGGCCACGAGACGAGCGTGCTCTTTCCGTTGATCGGCAGGCTGTTGTCGTCGAGGAACGACGGGACGAAGTCGGCGAGTTGATCCTTCGTCAGGCCGTTGGGTCCGTCGACGAGCTGCTGGATCGGGACGATGGCCTTGGCCTTGTAGAACTGCGCCACGTCCGACGCGCCCGTCAGCTGCGCCATGTCCGGCGGGTTGCCCGCCTGGACCGCGCTGAGGAGCTTCGTCTGCAGCTCGCTCCCGGTGTACGAGCCCTGGAAGCTGGCGTTGACCTGGACCTTGTGCGACGCGTTGAACTTGTCGACGAGCGTCTTGAGCCGGTCGCCGAGGACGCCGCTCTGGCCGTGCCAGAACGTGACGGTGACGGCGGGCTCCGGAGCGGGTGTCGCCGCGGCGGCGCTCGCCGCGGCGCTCGGCGCCGCCGTGGGAGCCGACGATGCCGCCGGTCCGCTCGGCGCGCACGCCGCGAGGACAAGGGCGAACACGGTGACGAGCACGCGAAGTCGCATAGGGCTACCTCCCTCTCGCGGAGGCGACTCTACGGCATCGGTCCAGCGGGCCGGAAGAGCGGGATCTTCGCTCCACCGGCGACGGGCGTGAAGCTGACCTCGACGGCCATCCCGACGCGCACGTCCTCGACGCGAACGTCGGTGAGGCGCGTCGTGAAGCGCGCGCCTTCCTCGATCTCGACGATCGCGACGACGTAGGGGAGCGACGCGCGGAACGCGGGATGGTAGGAGCGCTGGAACGTGACGAAGGAGAACACCGTGCCCCGCCCGCTCACGCGGTCCCACGACCATTCGCGCGACCAGCAGCGCGGACAGCGCGCCGCGGGCGGGAAGAACAGCTTGCCGTCGCGCGCGCAGCGCTGGAAGCGGAGCTCGTCCTTCTGGACGGCGGCCCAGAACGGCTCGGACTCGACGCTCGGGCGGGGGAGCGGCGGATCCACCGTGGGGGTCATGCGCGGGCGAGGATGAGCGAGCTGTGGCAGACGGTGTGTCCGCCGTGGCCGCTCACCAGCGCGACGTCGGCGCGCCGCGCCTGACGCTCGGGCGGGAGGTCGCCGCGGACCTGCCGCACGCCCTCGAGGATCTGGAGCATCCCCTCGCAGTGCCCCTCCGACAGCTGGCCGCCCGAGGTATTGGTCGGCAGCGCGCCGCCCGGCCGCAGCGCGCCGGACGCGGCGAACGGGCCGCCCTCGCCCTTGGCGCAGAAGCCGTAGTCCTCGAGCTGCACCATCGCCATGTAGGTGAAGCAGTCGTAGAGCTGCGCCGTGCCGACGTCCTTGGGGCCGAGGCCCGCCATGGCGTATGCCTTCTCGCCGCTCCGCTTCGCCGCGGTCGTGGTCATGTGCTCGTCGGCCGCCCAGCCGCGGAGGTTGTTGAACGTCCCGAAGCCGCGGATGGCGGCCGGTCGATGGCGCAGGGACCGCGCGCGCTCCATGCTCGTCACCACCGCCGCGCCGGCGGCGTCGACGGGGACGCTGCAGTCGAAGAGGCCGAAGGGCTCGACGATGCGCCGCGCCCCGAGGTACTGCTCCATCGTCAGCGGCTCGCGCAGATAGGCCTCGGGGTTCCGCTGCGCGTGCTCGCGGAAGGCGAGGGCGACCGCGCCGAGCTGCTCCTGGGTCGTGCCGTAGCGCGCCATGTGGCGCCGTGCGCCGAACGCGTGCTGCGCCGTCGCGCCGAACAGCCCGAACTCGGGCCCGAACTCGCTCGCGGTCTGCTCCTCGGGGACGAGCGAGACGGCCTCCCGCTTCTCCTCGGAGCGGTGCGTGCGCGACCAGCTGTCGCGCCCGTAGCCGCAGACGACGACGTCGCAGAGCCCCGCGTCGATGGCCATGACCGCGAGGATCACCGAGAGGATCTGGCTCGCGCCGCCGTTGTCGACCGTCGTGCTGAACTCGGCGTCGATGCCGAGGAGCTGGCCGACGCGCTGATGGTGCGTGTACACCTCGTCCGGCCCGCGGCAGACGATCCCGTCGACGTCCTCCTTGCGCAGCCCCGCGTCCTCGACGGCGTTCGCCATGGCGTCGACCAGGAGGCTGAGCGCGCTCGACCCCGGGACCTTGCCGATCTTGCTCTGGCCGATGCCGACGATGGCGTAACGGTCGCGCAGGCGGCGCGCCCTTTGCGGGTCGATCGACCTCAACGCGGGCCCGGCGCGACGAGCACCTCGTCGCGCGGCCAGTGGTCGATGAGCTCGGCGCCGTCCTTGGTGACGACGACCGCGTCCTCGAGCCGCACGCCACCGTAGCCGGGCTCGCCCTCGCGGCCCTCGACGGCGATGGTCATGCCCTCCTCGAACGGATATGGATGGTCGAGCGACCACTGCCGGTTGATGATCGGGTACCCGTACGCGTGGAGGCCGATGCCGTGTCCGATCTCGAGCGTGAGGAGCTCGGCCTCGTCCTTGTAGCCCCACGTGCTCGCCGGCGGGAAGTGCCTCGCCGCGTCCGCCGTCGTGTTCCCGGGCTTGATCTCGTCGATGACACGGCTGAGCCGCTCGACGAGGCGCTTGTACCAGTCCTTCACCTTCTGCTCCGGCTCGCGGCCGATGGAGAAGGTGCGGTAGTAGCAGGTCTTGTAGCCCATGTAGCCGAGGCTGCAGAACGACGCGTACGCGAGGTCGCCGGTGTTGAGGAAGCGCCCGGTGCGCTCGAAGGCGCGGTCGAAGGACGTCGGTCCGGTGCGGAAGTGCATCGCCGGCACCTCGTCCGCGCCGTTCGCCCACGCGGCCGCCTTGGCCGCCTCGGAGGCCTCCGTGTCGCGCGCGCCCGGCCGCAGCTTCTCCCACGCCGCGTACCACGACGCGTCGGTGATGGCGAACGCCATCTTCAGGCAGTTGATCTCGTCGATCGTCTTCGTCTTCGTCGCCTCGAGCATGATGGAGGCGCCGTCGGTGGTCTTGATCCCCGCGTCGGCGAGCGCGCGCTGCCCGCGCGCGTCGATGCCGACGACCGCGAGCTGCTCCTGGTCGACCTTGCGCTCGCGCAGCGCCTGGAGGATCCCGTCGGCGAACTTCTTCGCCTCCTCGGCCGCGGCGTCCGGACCGAGGCCGCCGCCGCCGGAGAGCCACGCCCGCGCCAGGCGCCAGTCCTTGATCCACGGCGTCTCCGGCGGGTAGAAGTGGATCCATCCGGCGTGGTGGAAGACGATGGGGTCGCCCTCGGCGAAGAAGAGCACGTACCAGAGCTGCGGCTGGAACTCGGGGCCGCGCAGGCCGGTGAGGTAGCGCGTGTTGTGCGGGGCGGCGGCGAGGATGGCGGGGACGTTCCGCGCGCGGAGGACGGCGCGGGCCTTGTCGGCCCGCTCGCGCCGCATCCGCTCCACGTTGATCCGCTCCTGCCAGTCCACGATGGACGTGCCGAACGTCAGCCCCTTCGCCATCCTCACCATCGCAAGATCCTCCCGGCGCGAAAGGTCAGCTGCCCAGGCCCTTGATGAACCCGGAATCCTGCAGCTTCTGGATGTAGCTCGTGTCGAGGAACTTCTTCGGATCGGCTCCCTTCGTGTCCGTGCGCGTCTTGCTCAGCTCGTCGAGCACCGTCACGATCGCCGCTTCGGTCGGGACCGGCGGGTAGGTGAGGTACTTCGTCGCGAACAGCGAGTACGTCTCGTCGATCTGGCCCTGGTCTTTGAGCTTCGCGCGGGTCGCGACGACCTGCTTCCCGAACGCCGCGTCGGTCTTGAAGCGGTGCTCACCCTCGAGGATCGCCTTGAGGACGGCCTCGACGGTCGCGGAGTTCTGCCCCGCCCACGCCTTGGAGACGGCGACGCCGTTGTAGACGTACTGCAGCCCCAGCGTGCTCACGTCGATCAGCTCCTTGAAGCCGAGCTTTCGCGCGGCGAGCGTCTGGGGCGGGCTGAGCGCTCCGGCGTCGATCTGGTTCGCCTGCAGGGCGGCGACCGTCTCGTTGAGGCCGCCGGTCTGGATGTACTCGACGTCCTTGTCGGGATCCAGCCCTCCGGACTTGAGCGCGAGCCGCGCCGCGGTGTCCGAGGCGGTCCCGATCCGCGTGACGCCGACCTTCTTCCCCTTCAGGTCCGCGACCTTGGCGAGCGAGGTCTTCGAGTAGAGCGAGTTCGGGAACGTGCTGATCGTCGAGGCGATGATGACGAGGTCCGACCCCTTGAGATTCGCCGCGACGATGGCCGTGCCGCTGATGCCGCAGTTGATGTTCGTGCCTTTCGAGATGAGCGCCGCGACGGCCTGCGTGCTGTCGGCGAAGTTCGGGTTCTCGGCGTCGAGGCCGTACTTCTTCAGGTACCCGCCGTCCTCGGCCGACCATATCGCCGAGTTCGCCGCGCTCACGCTCACCCAGCCGAGCTTCACCTTCGTCGGCGCCGCGCTCGCCGACGGCGACGCCGCCGCCGCGCCCGCGCCGCTCGCCGCCGAGGGCGCCGCGCTCG
>JAGWSB010000117.1 GCA_028876375.1 Chloroflexota bacterium
GCCTGCATCATCGCCGACCAGATAGCGAAGGACGCCGAGTTCTTCTCGTTCGGCACGAACGACCTCACCCAGACCGTGCTCGGGATCTCGCGCGACGACGCGCAGAAGTCGTTCCTCACGCGGTACGTCGAGGAGAAGATCATCGCCACCGACCCCTTCGTCAGCATCGACCAGGAAGGCGTCGGCGGGATGGTGCGCATGGGCGTCGACCGCGGCCGGAAGACGCGCCCCGACCTGAAGATCGGTATCTGCGGCGAGCACGGCGGCGACCCGGCGTCGATCGACTTCTTCCACCGTGCCGGGCTCACGTACGTCTCGCCGTCGACGTTCCGCGTCCCGAGCGCGCGGCTCGCGGCGGCGCAGGCGGCGCTCGCGGGTGCGGGCGCGAAGGATAAGTAGATGAGGAGCGAGCGGCTTTGCCGCGAGCGACGAACCGGGCGCCTGCGGCTTGCGCGGGCCGCCAGGCCCGCGACTGAGAAGGACACGTAGTGCCCGGGCGGCCCTTCCTGCAGATCCCCGGTCCGACCAACGTGCCGGACCGCGTCCTGCGCGCGATGGATCGGTCGGTCATCGACCACCGCGCTCCGGAGTTCGCGTCCTTGGTGAAGGGGCTGCTGCCCGACCTCGCGCGCGTCTTCAAGACGGAGCACGGGCGGCCGATCGTCTTCCCCGCGTCGGGCACCGGCGCGTGGGAGGCGGCGCTCGTCAACACGCTCGCGCCCGGCGACCGCGTCCTCGCGTTCGACAACGGCCACTTCGCGGACGGCTTCGCGAAGGTCGCGGCCGACCACAAGATCTTCGTCGACCTGCTGCCGACGGACTGGCACCGGCCGGTGCCGGGCAAGATGGTCGAAGAGGCCCTCCGCGACGACACGGAGATGGGCTATCGCGCGGTCCTCCTGGTGCACAACGAGACCTCGACGGGCGTCCGCAATGACGTCGCGGCGGTGCGCGCCGCGATCGACGCCGCGGGGCACGACGCGCTCCTCATCGTCGACACCGTGAGCAGCCTCGGCTGCATGGACTTCCGCTTCGACCAGTGGCGCGTGGACGTCGCCGTCACCGGGAGCCAGAAGGGTCTGATGCTCCCGCCGGGGCTCGGCATCGTGTGCGTCGGCCCGCGCGCGCTCGCGGCGAGCGAGCGCGGCGGCAGCCCGCGCAGCTTCTTCGACTGGCGCGCGATCGTCCGCGACAACGAGGCCGGCTTCTTCCCGTACACGCCCGCCACCCTCCTGCTGTTCGGGCTGCGCGAGGCGCTCGACATGCTGGCCGAGGAGGGCCTCGACGAGGTGTTCGCGCGCCACCGCCGGCTCGCCGACGCCGTCCGCGCCGCCGTCCGCGCCTGGGACCTCGACATCTGGTGCAAGGACGCCGACGCGTACTCGCACTCGCTCACCGCCGTCGTCATGCCGCCCGACACCGACTCCGACGTCGTCATCCGGCGCGCGCGCGAGCGGTTCGGCCTCGCGCTCGGCACCGGGCTCTCGAAGGTGAAGGGCAAGCTGTTCCGCATCGGCCACCTCGGCTGGCTGAACGAGCTCGAGGTCCTCGCGACGGTCGCCGGGACGGAGCTCGCGCTCGCCGAGAGCGGCGTGACGGTGCGCCTGGGCAGCGGTGCGAAGGCGGCGGAGAGCGCGTTCCTCGCGCGCGAGACGGTCAGCCCCTAGGACGGGGGCCTGCCCGTCGAGGGAGCGCCGATCTAGGCTACGTGCCCATGGCGACGGACACCGGCGTCTCCGCGCGGCTGTCCCGCACGCGTCAGGTCGCGTCGCTGCGGATCCGCGAGCGCCTCGAGCGCGCCGAGGACGGCTCTCTCTCGCCGCATGCCACGCGCGCGACGGAGGCCGTGCGCGACAGGCCCGAGGAGCCGGCGCCGACGCGCACCGCGTTCCAGGTCGACCGCGACCGGATCATCCACAGCAAGCCGTTCCGCCGGACGAAGCACAAGACGCAGGTGTTCCTCGCGCCCATCGGCGACCACTACCGCACGCGGCTCACCCACACGCTCGAGGTGAGCCAGATCGGTCGCTCCATCGCCGTGGCCCTCGGGCTCAACGAGAACCTCGTCGAGGCGATGGCGCTCGGGCACGACCTCGGCCACACACCGTTCGGCCACAACGGCGAGGAGCTCCTCTCGCGCTTCCTGCCGGAGGGCTTCCGCCACAACCAGCAGAGCGTGCGCATCGTCGAGAAGCTCGAGCGCGGCGGCCGCGGGATGAACCTCGCGGTCCAGACGCGCGACGGGATCCTCAAGCACAGCGCGCCGACCGATGGCGGCCTCGAGACGGCGGCCTGGGGCGAGCCGGATACGGCGGAGGGGTGGGCGGTGCGCTACGCCGACAAGATCGCCTACCTCCATCACGACGTCGACGACGCCATCCGCGCCGGCCTCCTCGACGACGAGGACATCCCCCGCGAGGTGCGCGGCTCTCTCGGCACGACGCGCGAGGAGCGGCTCGACACCATGATCTACGACGTCGTCGTGAGCTCTTACGGCAAGCCGACCGTGGGCATGAGCGACGAGGTGCTCGAGGCGTCGAACGCGCTGCGCAAGTACATGTTCGACACCATCTACCTCACCGGCGAGGCGAAGAGCCAGGACGAGAAGGCGCAGGGCGTCCTGTGGGACCTGCTCACGTACTTCGAGGCGCATCCCGAGCGCATGCCGTCGGAGCACCAGAAGATCGCCGAGCGCGACGGCGTCAAGCGCGCCGTCGCGGACTACATCGCGGGGATGACCGACGGCTACGCCATCGACATGTACGAGGAGCTGTTCGTCCCCGCCGTCTGGAGCCGTCGCTAGCTGCCCGGTGACTTCGACCTCGTCAAGGAGCGCGTCGACCTCGTCCAGCTGATCGGGGAGCGCGTCGCGCTGCGTCGCGCCGGACGCGCGTACGTCGGGCTGTGCCCTTTCCACAACGAGAAGACGCCCTCGTTCAACGTCGACCCGGAGCGCCGCAGCTATCGCTGCTTCGGGTGTGGCGAGGCGGGGGACTGCTTCACGTGGCTCGAGAAGATCGACGGCCTCGAGCCCGTCGAGGCGCTGCGCGTGCTCGCCGAGCGCGCGGGGGTCGAGCTGACGCGGCGCGCGCCGGAGGAGCGCGAGCACGAGAAGCGCCTCCTCGCCATCCACGACACGGCGCACTTCTACTTCCGCCAGGCGCTCCGCGGGACGACCGGCGGGAAGGCCGCGACGGACTACCTCACGGGGCGCGGCATCGCCGGGCCGACGATCGAGAAGTTCGGCCTCGGCTACGCGCCGCCGCTCAGCGACGGGCTGCTCCTCTACCTGCGGAAGAAGGGGTTCAGCGACGCCGAGGGCGTCGCCGCGGGTCTCGTCATCGAGGGCGACCGCGGCCTCTTCGACCGCTTCCGCGACCGGCTCATGATCCCCATCCGCGACGGGAAAGGGCGCGTCATCGCGTTCGCCGGCCGCGCGATGCGCGCCGGCGTGCCGGCGAAGTACATGAACTCGCCGCGCACGGAGCTCTTCGACAAGGGCGGGACGCTCTTCGCGCTCGAGGTCGCGAAGCCGCAGATCCGCCGCAAGAGCGAGGCGATCATCGTGGAGGGCCAGTTCGACGCGATCTCGTGCCACCAGGCCGGGCTCGACAACGTCGTCGCGGCGATGGGGACGGCCCTCACCGTCGATCAGTACCGGATCCTCAGCGGGCTGAAGATCGAGAAGGCGGTCGTCGCGTTCGACGGCGACGCGGCGGGGACGTCGAGCGCCGAGAAGCGCGGACGCGAGCTCGCCCTCGTCGTCCAGCGCGCCGCACAGGTCGAACGTGCGCGCCGCGGCTCCGTGACGGGGCAGACGGCGACGGGCGTCTACGTGAGCCTGCTGCCCGCCGGGACCGACCCGGACGAGCTCGCGCGGCGCGATCCCGACGGGCTGCGGCGCGTCCTGGCGGAGGCGACGCCCGTCCTCGCCTTCGTCATCGAGCAGGTGCGTGCGCGCTCGGACCTCGTATCTCCGGACGGCCGCCGGCGTTTCCTTTCGGAGACGCTCCCCCTGCTGGGAGACGAGCCCGACCCGCTCACGCGGGACATCTACGTCGGGACGCTCTCACGGCTGTCGGGCGTCCCGGAGGAGGCGCTGCGGGAGGAGGTCGCCGGGATCCGGCGGCAAGGCCGGCCCTCGGCCGTCGCGGGGGAGCCGCCGTCGGCGGCGACGGGTGAACACGCCCGCGCCGGCGAAAGGGAAGGAAATGACGTCACGGAGCGTTACCTAATGGCACAATTGCTCCAGTTCCCGGAGGAAGCGGCGCGCCTGGATCTGGCTCCCACCGAGATCGCCGACCCCGACCACCGCGCCATCTACGAGCTGCTCAGAGCGGGCGAGCGTCCTGGCCCTCGATATCCGGCACGACTGGCTGCCGTTGCCGCAGCCCTCGGCGCATCGACGCCGACGCCGGCGGACGAGGACCACGCCACCCGGGGTATCGAGATGGCGGCGATGCGTCTACGGGCAGAGAACGTGCGGCGGCGGTTGGGTGAGGTGCGGGCGGCCATGAATCGCGGGAGCGGGGACGTGGGCGAGCTCATGGACGAGCTCGCGAGCCTCACCGAGCGGCTCGCGGGCCTGATGAGGACCCGTGAGCAGGACACCGTGCTCAGAGAGGCACGAGAGATAGAGGACGAATGAAGGCGACCGTCAGAGACAGGACACCGCACAAGGTGGCGTTGGCGGCGAAGTCGGCGCCCCTCAAGCCGTCGGAGCGCACCGGGTCGGTCATCCACCCGGAGCACCGCGAGGCGGCCGATCGGCTGCTCGCGCGTGGGCGCCAGCAGGGCTACCTCACCCAGGAAGAGATCGCGCGCGCTCTCCCCGACGCCGAGGCACCGGAGATCGAGGAGGTCCTCCTCGCGCTCGACGACAACAACGTCGAGATCCTCGAGGCCGAGCGCGGCCCCACGTGGGCCCAGGTCAAGGAGGAAGAGGAAGAGACCGAGGAGATGCAGCGCGAGGACGCCATCTCGGCCGTCCTCGCGAGCGACCTCATCAGCGTCGACGACCCGGTGCGCATGTACCTCAAGGAGATCGGCAAGGTCCCGCTCCTCAACGCCGAGGAGGAGGTCAACCTCGCCAAGTCGATCGAGCTCGGCGAGCAGGCGCTCGAGTCGCCGTCGCTCGCCGCCGTCCACCTCTACGAGCTCGGCGTCGAGGTCAAGAAGCGCATGGCCCTCGGGCGCCCCAAGGACCTCGTCGACGAGGCGACACGCTTCACGCTGAAGTCGCTCCAGTACACGCTCAACGATGACGAGGGCGGGAAGGAGCTCAAGAAGCTCACGACCCGGCTCCTCAAGCTGCGCGACCCGCTCCACGGGGAGGCGAACAGCAAGGAGATCTCGAACGAGGCGCGCGTCCTCATCGAGGAGATCGTCCTGATCATCGACAACGCGAAGCGCGATCCGCACCGGCTCGCCTTCCGCATCCTGCCCGCGTACTCGAAGGTGCACGGCGCCGCCGAGGGGGCGGAGCAGCTCGCCGCGCTCGTCGCGCTCGGGCAGGAGATCCGCACCGCCCTCGTGAAGTACCTCGACCAGATGGTGCGCAACGACTCCGACGAGCAGCGCGGTCTGCGCCGCCTCGCCGACGAGCTCATCCAGAAGGGCGACGACGCGCGCCACAACCTGACGGAGGCGAACCTCCGGCTCGTCGTGTCCATCGCGAAGAAGTACATCGGGCGCGGCATGGGGTTCCTCGACCTCATCCAGGAGGGGAACATCGGCCTCATCCGTGCGGTCGAGAAGTTCGACTACCGCAAGGGTTACAAGTTCTCGACCTACGCGACCTGGTGGATCCGCCAGGCGATCACGCGCGCCATCGCCGATCAGGCGCGCACGATCCGCATCCCGGTCCACATGGTGGAGACGATCAACAAGCTCATCCGCGTGTCGCGCGGCCTCCTCCAGGAGCTCGGCCGTGAGCCGACCGCGGAGGAGATCGGCGAGCGCATGCTCATCACGCCGGACAAGGTGCGCGAGATCGTGAAGGTCTCGCAGGAGCCCGTCTCCCTCGAGACGCCCATCGGCGAGGAGGAGGACTCGCACCTCGGCGACTTCATCCCCGACAACCAGGCCCTCGC
>JAGWSB010000118.1 GCA_028876375.1 Chloroflexota bacterium
CCCTTCTGGGGCGAGCCGGCCGCCTGGTACAACGGCGTCTGGTACCCCCACTTCCACAACGGTCTCGACATCGCGGCGCCGATGTACACGCCCATCCGTGCCCCCGCGGCCGGCCGCGTCGTCACCGTCGGCAAGCCGTACCTCGCGTGGGGCGACACCGCCGAGATCGTGATCATCGCCCACGGCGGCAACTTCTCGACGCTCTACGGGCACCTCGACGACAGCGCTCGCCCGCCCGTCGTCAGCGTTGGCCAGTGGGTGCGCGCGGGCCAGCTCATCGGCTACGTGGGGATGACGGGTTGGACGACCGGTCCGCACCTGCACTTCATGACGATCGTCGACGGCCACGCGCAGAACCCGCTGAGCTACCTGCCGCCGCGATGATCTCCCGCTCGACGTCGCTGCTCGCTATCGTCGTCGTCGTGCTCAGCGTGATCTTCGCCGCCCTCACGATCGCCGACGCCGCCACGCCCGTCCTCCACTAGGACGACCGTGCGTCGCCTGCGCCCGATCCTCGCGGCCGCGTGCGCGGTCGCGCTCCTCGCCGCCCCGGCCGCTCCGGCGTCCGCCTACGCCGCCGCGCCGCCGGCGAGGACGAGCGGCACGACGGCCGCCGCGTTCAACGGCCGCCTGTCCGTCTGGCCGGTCAACGGCACGATCACCTCGCCCTTCGCGCCGCGGTGGGGCGGCTTCCACGACGGGATCGACATCGCCGTGCCGCTCTACACGCCGATCCGGGCGGCGGCCGACGGGCGTGTGGTCACGGTCGGCAAGCCGTACCTCGCGTACGGCGACACCGGCGAGGTGGTGATCGTCGCCCACAGCAGCACGTTCCTCACCCTCTACGCGCACATGGACGACGGCCCGTACCCTCCGACCGTCCGTCCGGGGCAGACGGTGGCGGCGGGCCAGGTCATCGGCTACGTCGGCGTGACGGGCTGGACGACGGGGCCGCACGTCCACTTCATGACGATCCAGAGCGCGCGACCGCTCGATCCGATGCGCTTCCTTCCGCCGCGCTGAGGCCGGCCGCGCTTCGTCCCCGAGATGACATTGACGCCCACTGGGGCGGATGCGAGCATGAGCGGCGTAGGAAAGGAGGTGATGTGAAGTGCCGGATGCCAGTGGGAAACCTATGACCCGCGGCGACGCACTTCAGGACTCCTTGTCAGCTGAGGTGATCGCGCTCTAGCGGGTCGTAGGTGACCCCTGGAAGGGCCGCGGCAGAGATGCCGCGGCTCTTTCTTTTTGCCCCGCTTAGTCTCGTCGCCGTGCCGACGAAGCAGCAGGCGAAGAAAGCGAAGGCCGAGGAGGCTGAGACGGGCGTCAAGCTCGTCGCGGACAACCGGCGCGCGTTCTTCAACTACGCCGTCGACGAGAAGCTCGAGGCCGGCGTCGCCCTCACGGGAAGCGAGATCAAATCGGTCCGTGAGGGGCGCGTCGACCTGCGCGACGGCTACGCGAAGATCGACGGGGGCCAGGCATACCTACGGAACGTACGCATCGCGCGGTGGCCGCAGGCGTCGGCGTGGGAGCCGGACGACCCGATGCGCGTCCGGCGGCTCCTCCTCCACCGCGACCAGATCGGGCATCTCGCAGGCTCGGTCACGCAGCGCGGGTACACGCTCGTGCCGCTGCGCATGTACATCAAGAACGGCCGCGCGAAGGTGGAGATCGGGCTCGCCAAGGGCAAGCGTCAATACGAGAAGCGGCAGTCGATCAAGGAGCGCGAGGCGGCGCGCGAGATGGAGGCCGCCATCCGGCGCCGCGTCAAAGGCGGCTGAACCGGAGAGCGGCCTCCGTATCGACGGCTAGTCGCCGAAAGCGGCGATGGGCGCGGTGTCCTCTTCGCGCTCGGCCTCGGTCTCGACGTCCGACGGGCGCCGCTCGCGTCCGCGCAGCGGCACCTCGCGCAGGAACAGCGAGAAGACGACGCCGACGGCGACGACGATCGCTCCGTAGAGGAAGACGTCGTGGAGCGCCGTCGCCAGCGCGGCGCGGACGGCGACGATGATCTGATCGAAGACCGGCTGGAACGCCGGAGGCATCGCCGCACGCGCGGCCGCGACCTGCGTCGGGTCGAAGAGCGCCTGGGCGTTGCCGCTCCCCTGGGGGAGCGCGGCGAGCGCCTGCGGCGGCAGATGCAGCTTCGCGACCTCGTCGTCGATCTTCCCGGGCAGGCTCGCAGCGAGGAGCGAGCCGAGCATCGCGGTGCCGACGGTGCCGCCGATGTTCCGCCAGAACTGGACCTGCGCGGTCACCACACCGGTGATCTCGCGCGGCAGCGCGCTCTGGACCGCGTTGACGTACAGCGGCATCGTCGTGCCGATACCGAAGCCGGCGAGGACGAGGTCGCGGACGACGTCGATCTGCGGTGAGCTCGTCGTCACTTGCGACAGCAGCCCGATCCCGGCCGCGGCGATGGCGATCCCGACCGTGCCGATGTAGCGGTACATCTTGATGCGGATCATGAGCTGGCCGCTGAGGATGCTGGCGGCGACGAGGCCGAGCATCATCGGCGTGATCAGCAGACCGGAGTTCGTCGCCGCGATGCCGAGGACGCCCTGGTAGATGAGGACGACGTAGATGATCGTCCCGAACATGCCGAAGGTCACGAGGAAGCCCACGATGGTCGAGACTGTGAACGTCCGATCGGTGAACAGCCCGAAGGGAACGATCGGCTCCGTCGCGCTCCGCTCGTTGAAGAAGAACGCCACGAGCGCGACGGCGGCGAACGCGAGGAGACCGAGGACCTCGGGCGACGTCCAGGCGTGGTCGCTGGTGATCGAGAACGCGGTCAGCAGCGGAACGAGCCCGGCCACGAGGAGGGCGACCCCGCGGTAGTCGATCTTGTGGCGGTGCACGGTGCGCGTCCACGGGATCGCGTACAGCACGAGGGCGACGGCGAGGATCCCGATGGGCAGGTTCACGTAGAAGACCCACCGCCAGCCGATGTTGTCCGTGAGGAAGCCGCCGAGCGTGGGGCCGACGACGGAAGAGAGCCCCCAGACGGCGCCGGTGTAACCCTGGACGCGCGGCCGCTCGCGGGGCGGGTAGAGGTCGGCGACCGAGGCGAAGACGGTGGCCATGAGTACGCCGCCGAAGACGCCCTGGAGGCCGCGGAACAGGACGAGCTCGAGCATGTCCTGGGACTGCCCGCACAGGGCCGAGGCCAGGACGAAGCCGACCATGCCGACGATCAAGAAGGGCTTGCGCCCGTACATGTCGCCGAGCTTCCCGGCGATGGGGACCATCGTCGTCGACGCCACCATGTACGCGGTGAGGACCCAGGCGTAGTAGGAAAGCCCGTTCAGCTCCGCCACGATGCGCGGCAGCGCCGTGCCGACGATCGTCTGGTCGAGCGCCGACAGGAGGAGCGCGGTCATGATCGCGATCGTCGCGAGCACGAGGCGGCCGCGGCTCAGGTCGTCGGCGTGCATCTGCGGCGCGTAGCGCGACGCGGGCATGGCCATGGTCATCTCCTCTGTTGCCTGCGTGCATGCGCTGGCGTAGGCGACAACAGCCTGTGGCGTGCCAGCGAGCGGGAGGAAAGGGCCTCTGTTCCGGCGGGGAAAGGCGTTCCCGAAGCCTTATTTATACCGGAGCCGGCGAGCAGCCGGGTATCTCATCGATCACATTCACCGATCGACAGCATGGCTGCGCCGCGTGAATGCCGTGTGAATGCGGCGCGACGGTCGCGGGGATCCTACCGCGGGCTCAGGGCGAGGACGATCCCGACGACCCCGGCCGTGATCGCGAAGATCGGCAGGGTGAGGACCAAGAACATCCGAAGGTCCTCGGTGCGTGGCTTCTCGGGCAGCGTCTGCGGCGTGTCCAATGTCCATCCTCCTTGGTCGCTGTTCCGCCCCCTGACCGACCGATGGACGGCATGCGCGCACCTCGTTGGATGGCCGCAGGCGCTGACGGTCGCGGATCTGGGGTACGTCTAGCGTACCGGCGCGGATGATCGCTCTCAAGGTCGCCCTCACGCCCGCCCTCATCGCGACCGCCACGCTGCTGGGGCGCCGCTTCGGCCAGTCCTTCGCCGGCTGGCTCGTCGGGTTCCCGTTCACCTCCGCGCCGGTGTCGCTGTTCCTCGCCCTCGAGCAGGGGCACGGCTTCGCCGCGAGCGCCGCGGTGGGCTCCGTCGCCGGCGTCCTGGCGCAGACCGCCTTCCCGCTCGCGTACGTGCGCTTCCGACAGCACGGCTGGCCCGTCGCCTTCGCTGCCGGCACGGTCGCGTTCGCCGTCGTCGGCGCCGCGCTGCGCTTCGTCGCGCTGCCGGCCGTCGCGATCGCGCTGATCGACGTCGCGGTCCTCCTGGCGGCGCTCCGCGTGATGCCCCATACGCGCCGCGCGGAGGCGCGCGCCGCGACCGTCGCTCCACGCTGGGACCTGCCGTCGCGGGCGGTCGTCGCGACCGCGCTCGTCGTCGCGCTCACGGAGGTCGCACCGCTCCTCGGTCCCTTCACCAGCGGCGTCATCTCGGGCTTCCCCGTCTACGCGAGCGTCCTCGCGATCTTCGCGCACCGCACCAGCGGTCCCGATCCCGCGGCCGAGGTGATGCGCGGTCTCGTCGCCGGCCTGTTCGGGTTCGCGGCGTTCTTCCTGGTCATCGCCCTGGCGCTGATGCCGCTCGGGATCTTGGCCGCGTACGCGCTCGCGACAATCTCGGTCGTCGCGGTGCAGTCGATCTCGCTCGCTCTCCTACGCCGCTCCGCTTGAGCGCCCGGATCCGAGCGGCCAGTACAGCTCCTTGTGGATGGAGCCGGCGTCGAAGCCGTGCCCACGCAGGATCTCCTCCGCGGTGACGGTCATCTCCGGATTGCCGCAGATGTACGCGACGCTCTCGGCGGGCGGCAGGCGCAGCTCGTCGAGGAGCGGGCCGAGGACGGTCTCGGCGCGACCCGTGCGCCCGGTCCACCCGGCGTTGCGCGGCTCGCGCGGACGCGAGACCGTCGGCACGTACCGCAGGCCCCACCGCGGATCCGTCGCCCAGCGCTCGAGCTCGCTCCGGTAGCCGAGCTCGTCGGCGTAGCTCACGCCGTGGAGCACGATCACCTTCCGCGGCGCGGCGTCGTCGTCGAGCGTGCGCAGCATCGACAGGAACGGCGCGAGGCCGCACCCGGTCGCGATGAAAATGTGGGTGCGCTGATCGTCGGGTCGCAGCGTGAAGCGGCCCTTCGGCCGCTTCAGCGTGACGCGGTCGCCGACCTTGGTCGCGAAGAGAAGGGGCGTGAGCGCACCCGCGCGCACGAGCCGGATGAAGAGCTCGTACCCGGCCTCGGTCCGGCGCGCGCTGCTCGCGACGGAGTACGGGCGCTGGACGAGGCGGCCGTCGGCACCGACGCGCCCGATGGTGACGTACTGCCCGGGGGTGAACGGCATGACCGGACCGTCGGGACGGATGCGGAACGCGGCGATCGTGTCGGTGAGGTCGACGCGATCCGCGATGGTCGCGTCGTAGGACGGAGTGGCTCCCCGTTCCGGGCCGGGCACGTCGCGGCGGACGCTAGCGGGATCGCGGCCGTATCGTCGGCGATACGAGGTCCAGCGCGCGGCCTACGCATCCTTGAGCGCGCCCGCGGCGCCGCACGGAACCACCCGGCGCTCCCGGCGTTATAGGGACATGCGGCGACCGCTCGCGGCCGGCCTGGCGCTCCTCCTCGCGGCGTGCGGCGGCGCGGCCTCGGGCATCCCTTCGCCGAGCGGGACCGTCGAGCCGCCGAGGATCTCCCCGACATCCGTGGCCGCGTCCGCGACATCGGTCGGGAGCGGGACGATCGTCGTCGTCGGCACGGTCGTGCCGAACGCGACCCCGCCGACGCCGATCCCGCGCACACCCACGCCGAGCCCCGCGCCCGGCGGCCTGACCCAGGCGCAGCTCAAGTACCGCACCGTCGACCAGATCGGGCGTCCGCTCTTCTGCGATCCCGACTTCTATCCCATCGCCCGCGCCGACGAGCAGTCGCTGGCCGACCAGCGCTTCCCGTCGATCGAGGCCGACGCGCCGACCTTCGCG
>JAGWSB010000119.1 GCA_028876375.1 Chloroflexota bacterium
GACTTCATCGAGCGCTGGACGGACTGCTTGAGCGCCTTGCGGAAGCTCACGCGCCGCTCGAGCTGCTGCGCGATGGACTCGGCGATGAGGTTGGCGTCGACCTCGGGGAAGCGGATCTCGAAGATGTTCACCTTCACGACCTTGCCGGTCGTCTTGCCCAGGCGCTGACGCAGCTCCTCGACCTTCGCGCCGCCCTTGCCGATGACGACGCCCGGCTTCGCGGTGTGGATCGTCACCGTGACCTGGTTCGCGGAGCGCTCGATGTCGATCCGCGAGATGGCGGCGTCGCGCAGGCGCGAGCGGATGGCCTCACGGATCGCGAGGTCCTCCTTGACGAGGTCCTTGTACGCGCGGTCCGTGCCGTACCACTTGGCGTTCCACTGCTTGATGATCCCCAGGCGGAAGCCGACCGGATGCGTCTTGTGTCCCACTACGCCCCCTCCTTGGTGTCGACGACCACCGTGAGGTGGCTCATCCGATGGAGCTTGATGTCGCGCCGCCCGCGGCCGCGCATCCAGATCCGCTTCATCCGCGGACCTTCGTCGGCGGTCGCGCGCTTCACGTACAGGTCCTCCATCGTCATGTTGTAGTTGTTCTCCGCGTTCGCGACGGCGGAGCGGACGAGCTTCGCCAGCAGCGGCGCGGAGCCCTTCTGGATGTTCTGCAGGATCGCCAGCGCTTCGTCCGCGGAGTGGCCGGTGATGAGGTCGGCCACGAGCTTCGCCTTCCGCGGCGACACGCGCTGGAACTTCGCGACCGCGCGCACTTCCACGGTCATGCCCCCGCCTTCACCGGCGTGGTGACCTTCTCGGTCGCGGGCATGCGGTGGCCCTTGAAGGTGCGCGTCGGCGCGAACTCGCCGAGCCGGTGGCCGACCATGTTCTCCGTCACGAAGACGGGGACGTGGCGGCGGCCGTCATGGACCCCGATGGTGTGACCGACCATCGAGGGCAGGATCATCGAGGCGCGCGACCAGGTCTTCACGATCTTCTTCTCGTTCTTCGCGTTGAGGGCCTCGATCTTCTCCTGGAGGCTCTTCTCCACGAAGGGCCCCTTCTTCACCGATCTCGACATCGCGCTACTTCCTCTTCTTCTGCGGCTTGATGACGAACCGGTCGGTCCGCCGGTTCTTCCGCGTCTTGTAGCCCATCGCGGGACGACCCCACGGCGTCTGGGCCATGCCGCCGACCGGCGACTTCGCCTCGCCGCCGCCGTGCGGGTGGTCGCGCGGCGACATCACGACGCCGCGGACCTGCGGGCGGCGGCCCATGCGCCGGATGTGCCCGGCGCCGCCGATCTTGCGGTTCTCATGGTCAAGGTTACCCACCTGGCCGACCGTCGCGCGGCAGCGGACGTGGACGATGCGGATCTGCCCGCTCGGGAGGCGCACCTGGGCGAACTCGCCCTCCTTCGCGATGAGCTGCGCCGCGCCGCCGGCGGAGCGCACCATCTGCGCCCCGCGGCCGGGCTCGAGCTCGACCGCGTGCACCGTCGTCCCGGTCGGGATGTTCTCGATGGGGAGCGCGTTGCCGACGCGCGCCTCGGCGTCGGGGCCGGACACGACCGTGTCCCCCACCTTGAGCGTGTCGGGCGCGAGGATGTAGCGCTTCTCGCCGTCGCGGTAGACGAGCAGGGCCAGCCGCGCCGAGCGGTTCGGGTCGTACTCGATGGCCGCGACGCGCGCCGTCACGCCGTCCTTGTCGCGCTTGAAGTCGACGACGCGGTAGCGGCGCTTCTCGCCGCCGCCGCGGTGCCGCGTGGTGACGCGGCCCTGGGCGTTGCGGCCGGAGCTGCGCAGCTTGCGCTCCGTGAGCGCCTTCTCGGGGGCCTTCTTGGTGACCTCTTCGAACGTGGGCGACTGGCGGTACCGCCGGACGGGCGTGTACGCCTTGTACTTGCGCAGCGGCACCTCTTAGACCCCCTCCGTGAAGTAGCGCTCGATGCGCTGGCCCTTGGCGACCGTCACGATCGCCTTCTTGCGGTCGGGCGTGCGCCCGACGTGGCGGCCGAGCCGGCGCGTCTTGCCGCGCACGGTGATGCAGTTCACCTCGAGAACGTCCACCTTGAACGCCTCGGCCACGGCCTCGGCGATCTCCTGCTTGGACGCGTCCTTGCGGACCTCGAACGTGTACTTGCCGCTGTTCGTCTGGCCCATCGACTTCTCGGTCACGATCGGGCGAAGGAGCACGAGCGTGTTCGTCATGCGGTCGCCTCCGCCTTCTCGGTGTGCGCGCGCGCCGCCAGGGCGTCGAGCGCGTCGCGCCGGACGATGAGCGTGTCGTGCGTGAGCAGGTCGTTGGTGCGCAGCGTGCCGACGCTGCGGACGCGCGTGTCCGGCGCATTCGCCGTCGCGCGCGCGATCTGCTCGTCGACCTCGGGCGTCACGAAGAGGACGCGGCCGGCGTCGCCGATCTTGTCGAGCCACTCGACGACGGTCCGCGTGCGCGGCGTCCCCTCGTCGAAGGTGAGGCCCTCGTAGACGAGGACGCGGCCCTCGCCGGCGCGCGCGGCGAACGCCTCCGCGAACGCTTCGCGGCGCATCTTCTCGGGAGCGCGCTGGTGGTAGCGCCGGCCGTTGGGGCCGAACACGACGCCGCCGTGCCGCCAGTGCGGCGCTCTCGTCGAGCCCTGGCGGGCGCGGCCGGTGCCCTTCTGCCGCCACGGCTTGGCGCCGCCGCCGCTCACGCGGCTGCGGTTCTTCGTCGCCGCGGTGCCGAGGTGGGCGTTCGACGCCGCCGCGGTGAGCGCCTGGAAGAGCACGCCCGCGCGGCGCTTGACCGCCGCGAGCGCCTCGGGCAGCGCGAGGTCGCCGGTCACGGCGCCGCTGGCGTCGATGAGCGGGGCGTGCCCCGCCGCCGCCGTCGGCAGTGGACGTGGCTCGGCCTTCGGCTTGGGCGCCGGGGCCTCGACCGGTCCGGCGCGCTCGGGCTTCGCCGCGCGCGGGGTGACGGTGCGCGTGATCGGGCGCGCGACGGCGCGCTTGACCGGCGTCTTCGGCGCGGCGGTCTTCTTAGCGACCGCCTTCGTTGCAGACGGCTCTGTCTTTCGGCCTCGCGGCGACTTCGTCCCGCCACGCGCTTCCGAAGCGCGCTTGGTGGTCTTCTCTTCGTCGGCCATTACGCCTTCCTCACCATGACGATGCCGTTGCGGGCGCCCGGGACCGCGCCGGCGATGACCAGGACCGCGCGCTCGGCGTCGGCCTTGAGGATCTCGAGGTTCTTCACGGTCACGCGGTCGCTGCCCTGGTGCGCCGCCATGCGCAGGCCCTTGAGGACGCGGCCGGGCGTGGTGCCCGAGCCGACGGAGCCCTGGCGGCGATAGTGGTCGGACCCGTGCGAGCGCGGGCCGGTGTGGAAGTGGTGCAGGTGCACGGGACCCTGGAAGCCCTTGCCCTTGGAGATGCCGGTGACGTGGACCTTGTCGCCCGGCGCGAAGCGCTCCACCGAGACGATCTGTCCCGGCGCGAACCCGTTCGTGTCGTCGATGCGCACCTCGCGGAGGTGCCGGACCGCGGGGACGTCCTTCAGGTGGCCGCGCTCGGCCTTGGTGATCTCGCGATCGGCGACCCGGCCGAAGCCGAGCTGCACGGCCGCGTAGCCGTCACGCTCGCGCGTGCGCACGTAGGTCACGACGTTCGGCTCCGCGGCGATCACGGTGGCCGCGACGACCGATCCGTCGGCCTTGAAGTGCTGCAGCATTCCCAGCTTGCGCCCGAGGATCAGCGGACGCGCCATATCGGGCGCGTTCGCGCGCTCTGGAGCCTCGGCAGCGCCCTTCTCTTCTGTCTCGTCCGTCATTTCCAGTTCCTAACTACAGCCTTAGAGCTTGATCTCGATGTCGACGCCCGCGGGGAGGTTGAGCCTCATGAGGGCGTCCACCGTCTTCTGCGACGGATCGTTGATGTCGATGAGCCTCTTGTGCGTGCGGATCTCGAACTGCTCGCGCGAGTCCTTGAAGATGAAGGGACTCTTGATGACCGTGAACTTCTCGATCCGCGTCGGCAGCGGAACGGGACCCGTGACCGTCGACCCCGTCCGCTGGGCCGTCTCCACGATCTGCACGGCGGACTGGTCGATGAGCTTGTGGTCGTACGCCTTGAGACGGATCCGGATCCGCTGCTTCGCCATCGCTTACTCCGTGACCTTGGTCGCGACGCCGGCGCCCACGGTGTGGCCACCCTCGCGGATGGCGAATCGCAGCCCGGGCTCGATCGCGACCGGGGTGATGAGCTCGATGTCGAGGTTGACGTTGTCGCCCGGCATGACCATCTCCATGCCTTCGGGGAGCTTGGCCTCGCCGGTCACGTCCGTCGTGCGGATGTAGAACTGGGGACGGTAGCCGTTGAAGAACGGCGTGTGGCGTCCGCCCTCCTCCTTGGAGAGGACGTAGGTCTCGGCGCGGAACTTCGTATGCGGCTTGATCGATCCGGGCTTGGACACGACCTGGCCGCGCTCGACGTCGGTGCGCTCGAGGCCGCGCAGGAGCAGGCCGATGTTGTCGCCGGCCTCGCCCTGGTCGAGGAGCTTGCGGAACATCTCGACCCCGGTGACGACCGTCTTGCGCGCCTCGCGGATCCCGACGATCTCGATCTCCTCGCCGACCTTGACCGTGCCGCGCTCGACGCGGCCGGTGACCACGGTGCCGCGGCCCTTGATGGCGAACACGTCCTCGATGGGCATGAGGAAGGGCTTGTCCTTCTCACGCACCGGGTCGGGGATGTACGTGTCGACGGCCTTCACCAGCTCGAGGATCGAGGCGTACTCGGGCGCGTTGATGTCGGTCGAGGTCGACTCGAGCGCCTTGAGCGCCGAGCCGCGGATGATCGGCACCTTGTCGCCGGGGAACTGGTACTTGGTCAGCAGCTCGCGGACCTCGAGCTCGACGAGCTCGAGCAGCTCCTGGTCGTCGACCATGTCGACCTTGTTGAGGAAGACCACGATGTAGGGGACCTGGACCTGGCGGGCCAGGAGGATGTGCTCGCGCGTCTGCGGCATGGGGCCGTCGGCGGCGCTCACCACGAGGATGGCGCCGTCCATCTGCGCGGCGCCGGTGATCATGTTCTTGATGTAGTCGGCATGCCCGGGGCAGTCGACGTGGGCGTAGTGGCGCTTGTCCGACTCGTACTCGACGTGCGCGATGGAGATGGTGATGCCGCGCTCCTTCTCTTCGGGAGCGTTGTCGATGGAGTCAAAGGGGCGGAACTCGGCCTCGCCCTTCAGCGCCAGCGTCTTCGTGATCGCGGCGGTGAGGGTGGTCTTGCCGTGGTCGATGTGACCGATGGTCCCGACGTTGACGTGCGGCTTGGTGCGCTCGAACTTCTTCTTGGCCATCTCTCCCCTTTGCCTCTACTTCTTCGTGACCTCTGCCGCCAGGTTCGGCGGCAGGACCTCGTAGTGATCGAACTCCATGACGTAGCTGCCGCGGCCTTGCGTCGCCGACCGCAGGTCGGTCGCGTAGCCGAACATCGTCGCGAGCGGGACGTAGGCGTTGATGACCTTCGCGTTCGCGCGGTCGCTCATCCCGAGGACGTGCCCGCGGCGCGAGTTGAGGTCGCCGATGACGTCGCCCATGAACTCCTCGGCGACGACGACCTCGACCTTCATGATCGGCTCGAGGATCACGGGCGCGGCCTTCTGCACGCCGGCCTTGAGCGCCATCGAGCCCGCGATCTTGAAGCTCATCTCGCTCGAGTCGACCTCGTGCTGCGAACCGTCGACGACGGTCGCCTTGATGTCGACGAGCGGGTAGCCCGCGACGACGCCGTTCTCGCAGGCCTCACGGATGCCCTGCTCGATGGGCTTCGACCACTCCTTGGAGAGGCTCGTGCCCTTGATCTTCCACTCGTACTCGAAGCCCGCACCGCGCGGGAGCGGCGACAGCTCGACGATCGCGTGGCCGTACTGGCCCTTGCCGCCGGTCTGCCGCACGTAGCGGCCCTCGCCCGTCGC
>JAGWSB010000024.1 GCA_028876375.1 Chloroflexota bacterium
ACGGCGAACGCGCAGGTCGGCCGGCCGATGCCGTCGGCGGCCGGACCCGCCGCCCGGTACGTCGTCTTCGCGGTCTGGCTGCTGGCCGCGATCGTCGGGGGCTACGCGATCGCGCAGCGGCTGCTGCTCGGTGAGCGCCTCACGGCGTACTCGAGCTACATCCCCTGGGGCCTGTGGGTCGCCGCGTACATCTTCTTCATCGGCCTTTCCGCGGGAGCTTTCCTCCTCTCGAGCGTGGTGTATGTCTTCGGGATCCGCCGGTTCGAGCGGATCGGGCCCCTCGCACTCTTCGTCGCCATCGTCACGCTGGCGATGGCGCTCCTATCCATCCTCTTCGACCTCGGCCACATGGAGCGCTTCTGGGAGGTGTACGTCCGGCCGCAGGTCCGGTCGATGATGGCCTGGATGGTCTGGCTCTACACGATCTACTTCGTTCTCCTGATCGTCGAGCTGGCGATCGCGCTGCGTCGGCGCACGGCGGGCCGAAGCCCGGCCCAGCTCAAGCGGGACGACCGGATCTTGCTCGTCCTCGGATCGATCGGTGTACCGCTCGCGGTCGCCTTCCATGGTGGCGTCGGCGCGCTCTTCGCGACCCTCGTGGCGCGCGAGTACTGGAACACGGCGCTCTTTCCCATCCTCTTCCTGAGCGGGGCGCTCCTCTCCGGCAGCGCTCTGCTCCTGGCCATCGTCGTGTTCCTGTGGCCGCGCCGCGACGCCGTCTGGCGCGGCGTCGTTGGCGACCTCGCGCGCATCGTCGTCGGCTTGGTGCTCCTCGAGCTCTTGATCGAGTTCGCTGAGTTCACCGTCCCGGCGTGGTACCAGGTTGGGCCGCAGTCGTCGCTCATCGGCTACGTCCTGTTCGGGCCGTACTGGTATGTCTTCTGGGCCGTCTACGGCGTCTTCGGCGTGGTCGTGCCCCTCGTCCTCCTCACCCGCCGTGACCCCTTCCTCCAAGGGCTGGGCGCCGCCCTCGTCGCCCTGACCTTCTTCGCTGTGCGGCTCAACCTCGTCATCCCAGGGCTCGTCACGCCCGAGTTGCGGGGCCTCGAGCGCGCGTACCTCGATCCGGTGGGCGGCCGGCTGAGCTACGCGTACTTCCCGAGCCTCTTCGAGTGGCAGGTCACTCTCGGGGTGGTGGCCATCGGGGTCGCCCTTTACTACCTGGGGCAGCGCGTCCTGCCGCTCACGACAGGCGAAGATCGACCCAAGGAGAGCGCAGGATGAGCGACGGGACGAACGGCCTCGGCCTTTCCCGGCGACAGCTGCTGCAAGCGGGCGCGCTCACGGCGGGCGGCGTCCTCCTCGGGGACTGCGGCTACCTGGCCACGCAGTCCGCGCAGGTCGGACCGCAGGGCTCGTTCTATCCGCTCGACGATCCGAACGCCGTCATTCACACCGCCTGCCTCCAATGCAACACGCAGTGCACGCTGAAGGTGAAGCTGCAGGACGGCATCGTGGCGAAGATCGACGGCAACCCCTACAGCCCGATGAACCTCCTGCCGTCCCTCCCCTACGCGCAGCCTCTGGGCGACGCCGCGCGAGTGGACGGCTCGGTCTGCCCCAAGGGACAGGACGGGGTGCAGACGCTGTACGACCCGTACCGGCTGCGCGCCGTCCTCAAGCGCGCGGGCCCGCGCGGCTCGGGCAAGTGGCGCCGCATCCCCTTCGACCAGGCGATCGGCGAGATCGTGAACGGGGGTCCGCTCTTCGCCGACGTCGGCGAGTCGCGGAACGTCACCGGCCTCAAGGACATCGTGGCGCTGCGCGACCCCACGCTGGCCAAGCAGATGGCCGCGGACGTCGGCGCCATCCGCTCCAAGACGCTGAGCGTCGCGGCCTTCCAGTCCAAGCACCGCGACCATCTGGACGTCCTCATCGATCCCGACCACCCCGACCTCGGCCCCAAGAACAACCAGTTCGTCATGCTCGGCGGACGGATCGCGCCGGACCGCGAGAAGATCACGCAGCGCTTCACCTTCGGCTCGCTGGGATCGGTCAACTGGTACGGCCACACCACCATCTGCGAGCAGGCGCATCACGTCGCCTTCCTCTTCGCGACCGCGCAGTGGGCGGGCAAGGACGGCTGGAAGCAGGGCACCAACCATCTCAAGCCCGACTACAGCCGTTCGGAGTTCGTCATCTTCTGGGGTACCGGCTTCTCCGAAGCGAACTTCGGTCCGAACCCGATGTCCATCCGCGTCGCCCAGGCGCTCGTGGACGCCCGGCTCAAGGTCGCGGTCATCGACCCACGGCTGTCGAAGAGCGCGGCCAAGGGCTGGTGGATCCCCGTCCGCCCGGGCGGCGATCTCGCCCTGGCCATGGGCATGATCCGCCAGATCATCGATGCCGGGCGCTACAGCGAGGCGTTCCTGCGTAGCGCCAACGCGGCCGCCGCCGCGGCCGCGGGCGAGAAGTCATGGACGAACGCGACGTGGCTCGTCGATCCCGCGACCGGACGCTTCGTGCGCGCCGACGCCGCGGGCGTGGGCTCCGCGCAGCAGTTCGTCGCCCTCGTCGGTGGCGTACCCACCGCGGTCGACCCCGGCGACAAGACCCACGGCATCGTCGGCGACCTCGACGCCGAGGCGACCGTCGGCGGCCACGCCGCGAAGACGAGCTTCCGCCTGCTGCGGGAGAGCGCGCAGGAGCACGACCTCGCCTTCTACGCGAAGGAGAGCGGCCTGGACGAGAAGACCATCCTCGACCTCGCGAACGAGTTCACCGCTCACGGCAGCAAGGCGGCCATCGACTTCTACCGCGGGCCCATCAAGCTCACCTACGGGTACTACGCGGCGCAGGCGATCATCACGCTGAACTACCTCATCGGCAACGTCGACCACGTGGGCGGCCTCGTGCCCGGAGGGGGATCCTGGGACGGTCAAGGCGGACAGAAGGCCCAGCCCTACCCGCTCGACTCCTTGCACCCCGGCGCGCTCACGAAGTTCGGGATCAAGCTCAACCGCGAGCAGAGCGCCGGCTACGAGTCGAGCACGATCTTCTCCGGCTATCCGGCGAAGCGTCCGTGGTACCCGCTCACCGGCGACGTCTACCAGGAGGTCATCCCCGCCGCTCACGCCGGCTACCCCTACCCGATCAAGATGCTGTGGCTCCACTACGGGACGCCGGCCCTGGCGGCGCCGGCCGGTCACGTCCAGATCGCGATGCTCCGCGACGTCGAGCGCCTGCCGCTCGTCATCGCGACCGACATCGTCATCGGCGAGACGAGCATGTACGCCGACTACCTTTTCCCGGACTTCTCCTACCTCGAGCGCTGGTCGAACGCGATCGGGACCAGTCCGGTCGTCCTCACGAAGATCACCAAGTTCCGCCAGCCGGCGGCGGCGCCGCTCACCGAGACGGTGACCGTGGACGGCGCCGAGATGCCGCTCGGCATGGACACCGTGCTCATCGCCCTCGCCAAGGCGCTCGGTGCCTCCGGCTTCGGCAAGGACGCGCTCGGGCCGGGCAGACCGCTCGACCGCCCCGAGGACTACTACCTCAAGATGGTCGCGAACCTCGCCGCGGGCGACGCGCCGGGCGACGAGGCGCCGCCCGCGACCGACGCGGACATGGCCGTCTTCCGGGCGGCGCGCGCGCACCTCCCGCGGTCCGTGTTCGACGAGGCCCGCTGGCAAGCCACCGCCGGCGACCAGTGGCGGCGCGTCGTGACCGTGCTCACGCGCGGGGGCCGCTTCGAGGACACGACCAAGAGGTACGCCGGCGCGTTCGTCGCTCACTCCTGGGGCAAGCTGCTCGACCTGTACTCGGAGCCGGTCGCCACCACGACGGATTCGATGACCGGACAGCGCTACAGCGGCGTGCCCATCTACCAGACGCTGCGCTCGTCCGACGGCCAGCCGGTCACTTTCCCGGCGGGCTACGACCTCGACCTCTTCACGTACAAGGAGATCTGGGGGACGCAGTCGCGGACGGTGGGCGACTACGCGGCGCAGATGTCGCTCATGCCCGAGAACTTCGTCTACCTGAACACCGTCGACGCGCGCCGTCTCGGGCTGCCCGACGGCACGCCGGTGCGCCTCGAGAGCCCCGACTTCAAGGGCTCGTTCGAGGTCGGATCGGGCGCGCCGCTCCTGGCCGTGGGCCGCGTGAAGGCGGTCGAGGGGCTGCGCCCGGGCAGCGTCGGGATCTCCTTCCATTACGGTCACTGGGCCTACGGCGCCCGCGACGTCACGATCGACGGCGTCGTGGTGCCGGGCGAGGCCGCCCGTGGGAAGGGGATCTCGCCGAATGCCGCGCTGACCCTCGATCCTCACCTCAAGGACGTGTCGCTGACCGACCCCATCGCGGGCGACAGCGCCTTCAGCGGGACCAAGGTGCGCCTGGTGCGCGTCGGCGACCCGGACGCGCGCGGCCTTCCCGATCCCGGCAGCTACCTCCTCGCCCCGCCCGTGGCGATGGCCGCGGTCCCCGCCGAGGCGGTGGGATGGGTGCGGGAGCAGGCACTCCGCGTGGCGCGCGGCGAACGCGATGCCGGTTCGCTGAAGGCGGCGATGGAGGAGCGCTTCGGCCCGCCTCGCCGTCCGCGTGCGGCGCCGCGGCCCCGCAGCGGTGCGTAGCGCCGCCGCCACCGCGTCCCCCATCGGCTCCGTCCCCCGATCGTCAGCGGTCGAGACCTGCCTGTCCCAGCTCGAGAGGCTGCACCGCCACATCTGCCCGCGTCAGGTGCTCGGGGTGCGCATCGGGCTCCACGCCGGCGAGCTCCTGGAGGTCGACCTGCCGCGCGACGACAAGCGCCTGCTCGTCTTCGTGGAGACGGACGGCTGCTTCGCCGATGCCGTCTCCGTTGCGACCGGATGCTGGCTCGGGCACCGCACGCTGCGGCTGCTCGATCACGGGAAGAGCGCGGCGACCGTCGTCGACACGCTCACCGGGGCCGCGCTACGCGTATGGGCGCACCCCGCCGCGCGCGTCCGCGCTCTCGAGCGCGCGCCCGATGCTTCCGATCGCTGGCACGCGCAGCTCGTCGGCTACCGCGACATGCCGAGCGACGTCCTCCTCGTCGCCGCGCCGGTGACGCTCATGCTCGACGTCGACGCGATCCGCAGCCGGCCGGGACGGCGGGTCACCTGCGCGGCCTGCGGTGAGGACGTCGTCAACGAGCGCGAGGTGCGGCGCGACGGCCTCGTGCTGTGCCGAGCCTGCGGCGGATCCCCCTACTACCGCGTCCGAGAAGCCTGACCCTCGACGACGCCTCGGCTACCGGGGTGCGGAGACCGCCTCGGTGAGCTCCTTCACCGCGGCGAAGAGCGGAAGCGAGTCGACCTGGTCGAGCGCGGGGAAGAGGCAGTGGACCTCGAGGTGCGGCACGAGCTGGCGCACCGAGATCCGCCACGCGCCGCCGCTGGCGCGCGCCACCCGCTCCCAGGCGGCGTAGAGGCGCGCCAGGTCGGCGCCGTCGCTCCGGACGGTCACGACCGTTCCGGCCGAGTCCGTCCACGAGGCCTCGTGCGCGAACGGCCCGTCGTCGCGGCGCGTGTTGTGCGCCGTCCACGCGCGCGGGTCGATGAGGTCGGCGCGGAAGCGCGGCGCGCGCACGAGGTCGAGGCGCAGGAGCAGGAAGTCGCGCCGCCCACGGCCACGCGCGAGCGCCCACAGCGCGCTCAGGTCGCGCGGCTCGAGCACGATCATGGCCAGCGCCGATCGGCACGGCGCGCGCGGATCGACGATCTTCAGCTCCGCGACGGAGCTCCCGAGCCAGCGGAGCGTCGTCTTCGGTCCGAGAAGCGGCAGGCCCGACTGGAGCCACTTCATGACGTGGTCGCCTCGGCGGAGGTTCCGCTGCGTCCCGAGGGTGAACCACAGGAGCACGACCGCCACGAGGACGACGCCGACGCCCTGGAGGAGCTGTGATGTATCCGGCATGCACGCGCAGAATGGCAGATGTGGCCAGGGATCTAGGCCGAACGGCCCGTCCGGGCCGGCTCCGGGCGCTGCGCGAGTTCCTCTACGGCATGACCGGACACGAATTCGCCCAGCAGGCCATGCACACCCGCGCCAGCCTCGAGACGCTCTTCATGCTCGTCGTGGTGGGTGACATGATCGGCGTCCCCGTCCTGCCGCCCTACTACTCCCTCCGCGTGCTACCGTTCGTCGTGCCCGAGATCGCGACCTGGAAGCGTCGCGTCCTCCGCGAAAAGCACTTCACGGAAGACCACGACTTCGATCTCCACGGAGTGTGAAAGCGATGAGCAAGGACGAGGAAGAGAAAGCGCCCGGCGGCCTGAAGGCCCTCCTCGGCAGGTTCCGGGAGGTCACCTACGGCATGGCCGCCCACGACATGACGCGCTACGCGCTGCGGAGCCGCGCCAGCATGGAGCACCTCTTCATCCTCATCACCATGGGCGACCTGGTGGGCGTTCCGATCCTTCCGCCGTACTACTCGCTGCGGCTGCTGCCGTACGTCGTGCCACAGATCTCGACGTGGAAGCGGCGCATGTTGCGTGAGAAGGACCTCACCGACGCGCTCTTCTAACGCCGCTCATTAGGGGGACGCGCACATGGCTCAGACCGCGACGCCATCCGGCCCGGTAGCGACCCTCGCCGGTCCTTCGGAGTCCCTCGCCGACTTCTTCCGCCGCCACACCGAGCGCCGCTACGTCATGTTCGGCGGCAAGGGGGGTCTGGGGAAGACGACGTTCTCCGCCGCGACGGGCTACTGGCTCGCGCAGCAGGGCAAGAAGGTGCTCGTCTTCAGCGTCGACCCGCAGGCGAGCCTCTCCGACATCTTCAAGATGGACATCTTCGGCAAGGGCGCGGTCAAGGTCATGGACAACCTGTGGGCGCAGGAGATCGACGCCGACCGCCACATCAAGGAGTACCAGGACCAGGTGCGCAAGAAGATCCTCGACATGTACGGCCTCGAGTCCGTCCCCACGGAGATCGAGGACTACATCGCCGCCGCATCCGCCGAGCCGGCGATGGAGGAGAGCGCGATCTTCGACTCCGTCGTCGACATCCTCGCCGGCGGCGAATACGACTACTACATCTACGACCTCGTGCCGCTCGGGCACGCCCTCTACTACCTGAGCATGGCCAAGGTCTACGACGAGTGGATCGGCAAGATCACGCACCTCCGCGAGGAGATGCGCGAGTACGAAGAGGTCGCCGCGCGCATGCGGCGGACGAAGGAGACGCAGGAGGACAAGATCCTCGGCGAGCTCCAGTACATCCGCGGCCGCATCAACGCCGCCTCGAAGATCCTCACCGACCGCCAGCGGACGGCCTTCTTCTTCGTCGTCATCCCCGAGGAGATGATCCTCCTCGACACCAAGAAGGCCGCCGGGATGTTCGCGAAGTTCGACGTGCCGATCGCGGGGTACATCGTCAACCGCGTGCTGCCGCGGGAGCTCCTCGCGACGGCGCCCGCGTACCTCAAGAACCGGATCGAGATGCAGCGCGGCGAGCTCGAGGCCATCGACCGCGATCTCGGGGCGAGCGTCCTCGCGCGCGTCCCCGAGCTGGAGCGCGACGTGACCGGGCTCCCGATGATCGCGCGCGTCGCCGAGCTCATGTACGGGAAGTGATCCGATGACTTTGATCGAAGCGCCCCTCGTCACGACCTCGATGCAGGCGTGGCTCGGCGAGCACGCCGGGATGCGCTACATCTTCTTCGGCGGCAAGGGCGGCGTCGGCAAGACCGTCATGGCCGGCGTCACCGCGCTGCAGCTCGCCAAGCAGGGCAAGCGCGTCCTCCTCGCCAGCACCAACCCGGTCCACAGCCTCTCCGGCCTCCTCGGCCAGGACGTCTTCGGCAAGGAGACGAAGGTCGACGGCACGGAGGACCTGTGGGCGCTCGAGATCGACACGCGCGAGACGATCGACCGCTCCAAGAAGGAGATCCGCGACAAGATCCAGTGGTTCCTCAAGTTCGCCGAGATCAGCACCAAGGCCGACGAGTTCGTCGAGGCCGCCGCGACGAACCCGGCGTTCGAGGAGTCGGCGATGTTCGAGAACATGGTCGACCTCATGTTCAAGGACGCGTACGACGTGTACGTCTTCGACACCGCGCCGACGGCCAACGCGCGGCGCCTGCTCGGCATGAGCAAGGTCTACGGCCTGTGGGTCGACAAGATGGTGAAGTCGCGCCAGGAGGCGCAGAGCCTGCGTGAGCTCCTCTCCTTCACGAAGAAGAAGGAGGAGGACCCGCTCATGACGTACCTCGTCGACTTCCGCAAGCGCATCGAGCACGCGCGCGAGCTCCTCACGGACCCGCAGAAGACGTCGTTCTTCTTCGTGACGCTCCCGGAGGCGCTGCCCATCGCCGTCATCCGCCGCTTCATCGACTGGTTCCACGACTTCGGCATCCCGGTGGGCGGCGTCGTCGTGAACATGGTCATCGACCCGAGCGAGTCGAAGAGCGAGAGCGAGTTCGTGCGGAACCGCGTCTCGATGCAGGGCGACTACATGGGCGAGATCCGCAGCACCTTCGAAGGACAGGTGCGCGCGGTCATCCCGCTCTTCGACTCGGACGTCCGCGGCGTCCAGATGCTCGGCAAGGCCGGGGACAAGCTCTTCGCCTGATATAGGTCCTGGTCCAGGCCGTCCTAGGTCGCTCCCGCCGCGACGCTGCTATGTCGCGGTGCCCGCCTGCGGGAGGCGCACCCGGAACACGCTGCCCTTGCCCGGGGCGCTCTCGACGGTGACGTCGCCGCCGTGCGCGAGGGCGAGCTCGCGGGCGATGGTGAGGCCGATGCCGCTTCCGGGTACCTCGGCAGCGTGCGGTGCGCGCCAGAACCGGTCGAAGGCGTGCGCGGCCTCTTCGCGCGTCATGCCGATACCCGTGTCGCGGACCTCGAGAAGGGCGCGTCCGTCGCCGTTGCGCGTCGCGACGGAGACCTGCCCGCCCGAGGGCGTGAACTTGAGCGCGTTCGACAGGAGGTTGCGCGCGATCTGAGCGACGCGGTCCTCGTCCGCGAGCGCCCGCGCGGGTCGGAGCTCGACGTCGAGGCGGACGTCCTTGGCGCGGAACGCGTCGCCGAGCTCCGCCGCGACGTCGCGGGCGACGTCGGCGAGATCGAGCGGACGCCGCTCGAGCGTGAAGCCCGCGCCCTCGGCGCGCGCGAGCGACTCGAGGTCGGCGACGAGGCGGCCGAGACCGGCGGCCTCGTCGTGGAGCATCGCGAGGGTCGAGCGGTCCGCCGGGAGCACGCCGTCGCGGAGCGCTTCGAGGTGCCCTTGGATCGACGTGAGCGGCGTCCGCAGCTCGTGCGCGACGTCCGCGACGACGCTCCGCCGGAGCGCGTCCTCGCGCTCGAGCGCCGTCGCCATGTCGTTGAAAGCGCGGCCGAGGTCGCCGAGCTCGTCGTTCGGGAGGTCGCGCACGCGCGCGCCGCGCTCGCCCCGCCGGATCGCGTCCGTCGCGCCGGCCAGCGCCGCGACGGGGCGCGCGATGCGGCGCGCGAGCGGGACGACGAACGCGAGCGCGACGACCGCGGCGACGAGAGCGGCGGTCCACTGCGCGCGCGCGAGCGCGTCGCGTACGTCGCGCTCGGCGGGCAGGTCGCCGACGGGGAACGCGAGCGCGGCGGTGCCCACCGTCTGAGAGTCGACGACGATGGGAACGCGCCGCTCCGGGCCGAGCGTGAGGGGCATCCCCTGCATGCCTCGACGCATCATGTCGGCCATCGATCCGACGGTCGTCGCGGGCGGCGTCGCGGCCAGCACGACGCGGCCGGACGGGTCGTACACCGCGAGGCTCGCGCCGGCGGCCGTCGCGAGCTGCTGCGCGGGCGCGAGGTCCGACGCGACGAGCGAGCCGCGGCTCTTGTAGGCGTCCGCGAGGCTCGCGACGATCTGCGTCGCGCGGTCGTCCTGCTGCTGCCGCGAGTAGCGGTCGAACTCGTAGCTGAGCGCGACGCTGTCGATCACCGCGACGATGGCGACGGCGAGGAGGACGCTCCCGACGCCGACGACGACGAGGCGCCAGCCAAGCCGTCCGAGGCTAGGCATCGGGCCTTCCGCCGAAGCGATAGCCGACGCCGGGGACGGTCTCGATGAGACGCGGCGCCTGCGGGTCGCGCTCCACCTTCCGCCGCAGGTTCTTCACGTGCGCGTCGACCGTCCGCTCGTAGCCTTCGTACTCGTAGCCCTGCACGCGGTTGACGATCTCGGCGCGGGTCAGCGCGCGGCCGGGGTCCTCGGCGAGGGCGAGGAGCAGACCCCATTCGGTCGGCGTGAGGCGCACGGCCTCGGCGCCGCGGCGGACCTCGTGCCGCTTCGTGTCGATGACGAGCTCGCCGCCGTCGAAGCGCAGCTCGTCACGCGCGCCGGCGGCGGCCTCGCGGGACGTGCGTCGCAGGATCGCGCGGACGCGGAGCGCGAGCTCGCGCGGGCTGAAGGGCTTCGTCACGTAGTCGTCGGCGCCGAGGCCGAGGCCGCTGAGGCGATCCTCCTCGCCGGCGCGCGCCGAGAGGATGAGCACGGGGACGTCGCCCGCGGAGCGGATCTCTCGGAGCACCGTCTCGCCGGGCACGTCGGGCAGCCCCAGGTCGAGGACGACGAGCGCGGGCGAGGCGGAGCGGAGCATCTCGAGCGCCGCCGCGCCGGTCGCCGCGGTCAGGACGGCGGAGCCGTCGCTCTCGAGGTACCGCCGAACGAGCTCGCGGATCTGTCGATCGTCGTCGACGACGAGGATGGGCCCGCGCACGCGCCCATTCTCGTCGGACGGCGACGTGTCGCCGAACGGACGATCGCCGCCGGCGACGTCCATGTCACTGGACGACGATGGTCATGCGCATGCCGGCGTCGGCGTGCCCGGGGATGCTGCAGTACGCGGGGTACGTGCCGGCGGGAACGTTCCGCACGCCGACGGTCGTGGTCTGTCCGGCCGCGGCGACGACGCGCACGCCGAGACCCGGGACCGTGAGGTCGTGGGGGAGCGCGCCTTTGTTCACGAGGGTGAGGTTGGCGCCGCTCGCCGGCAGGGTGACCTGCGACGGCGAGAAGGCGAACTCGGTCGCCGTGACCGTGACCGTCGGAGCGCCGGGGATCTGCGTCGTCGTGCCCGAGGACGTCCCGGACCAGCCGCGGCCCATCATGCCGTAGCCCCCGCCCATCATCCCGGGGCCGCCGCCGCCGCCCATCATCCACGGGCCGGGGGCGGTCGTGACGGTGCCGCCCGTCGGGCTCGAGCTCCAGGTCTGGATGCCGGACACGAGACCGCCGACCGATGAGACGAGCGCGAGGACGAGGAGACCGACGCCGGCGACGACCGCGACCGTGCCGGCGGTACGTTCGACGTTCATCGCGCGCCGCTCTCGAGCGCCGCCTTGCGCGACTTGTATTCCTCGAGGTCGATCTCGCCGCGCGCCAGCCGCTCGTCGAGGATCGCCGACGCCGACGACCGGTGCGGTCCGGCGGCCGGAGGCTCGTACGTGCGCCGCGTGGCCGCCGTGACGAGCCACACCACCGCCGCGACGACGAAGACCCAGAAGAGGATCATGAAGATCCCTCCGAACAGCATTCCGCCCCATCCCCAGCCCATTCCGCCGAAGCCCATCATGTCGAACACCTCCTGTTCGTTCGCCGTCGATCCTCGTCCCGCGAGGTACCGGCGCGATGCGAGCGCGGTGAAGAACGTGTGAAGGATCGCCTCAGTGCGTGAGCGTCGCCTTCAGCTCGAAGTCGAGCTCCTTGCCCGCCGACGTCATGAGATAGACGCCCCGGCTGAGCGGTCCGACGGCGTCATCGCCGTGCGCCGCGGGGTCGATGGTCACCTCGAGCATCGCCGCTCCCGGCGCGAGCCGCCACGTCGACCACTTCTGGATCTCGTGTCCCATGCCGGCCCAGGGGCTCGTCTTGCCCGCCTGCACCAGGCGGGCTTTGGTGCACGTTCAGCTGGTACTGAGATCGGTCGCGCTGACGGGTCCGTCGATCGTCAACGGGAACGAGGTCGTGAGATAGCCGCCGTGGATCTTGGCGGTGCCGAACTCGTGCAGCGTGTGCTCCGGCGTGATGGTCCCGCTGCCGAGCGACGGCTGGGGTCCGATCGAGACGAAGCCGCTGTTGAACGCGAACAGGACGCCGACGGCGATGAGCGGCACCAGGGCGAGCGCCCACGGCACTCGTCGTCCCTTGCCCGACGGAGCACGCCGCGGGGCGGGATGACGATCCGGACGTGACCGCGGTGGGGCCATCACAGCCACGCTATTGCGCGGCATCGACGCCGGTCATGCCGCGGTCGGCTCTGCGGCGTTGGTCGAACGGCCCTTGCCGCGGATCGTCGAGCGGCGGCGGGCCGTCGCGGTCGGTCCGCCCGTCCGATCCTCAGGGCGCTCTCAGACGCCGTCAAGCGACGGACCAGGAAGCGCGTCGATCGTCGGCGTCGGCGCATTCGATCGGGATAGGGATCGAGGGAGATCGAGATGCCACGTCAGCACAGCGGGACCCGCGCTTCGGATCTCTGGCGGCGCGCCATCGTGTTCGGCGCGCTCGCGCTCGGCCTCATCGCCGCGGCCGTCTACTCGCTCGCGCCGAAGGAGACGGCGCTCGTCGACGCCGGCGGCGCCGGTACGGCGGCGAGCGCCCCGACCCTCGCGCCGGGCACGACCGCGGCGGCGGACGTGACGATCCGCATCGACATGGCAGGCTTCCACCCCTCCCAGCTCGCCGTGCCGGCGGACCGCGCGGTGCGTCTCATGATCCTCAACCCCGACAGCAGCCACCACAGCGACGGAGGCGGGATACACGAGCTCGCCGTCCCGTCGCTGGGCGTCGACGTCAAGGTGCCGCCCGAGACGCGCATGCTCGTCACCCTGCCCGCGAGCGCGGCGGGCGAGTACTCCTTCTATTGCGACACCTGCTGCGGCGGGAAGGAGAACCCGACGATGCAGGGCGTCCTCAAGGTCGGATGAGCGGCGTCGACCTGAACCTCGTCACCGTCGTCCTCGCCGGGCTCGTCGACGGGCTCAACCCGTGCGCCATCGCCGTCCTTCTCGTCTTCGTCTCGGCGACGCTCCTCGCGGTCGGCGCGACGATGGAGGGCGGGATCCGCGAGCGTCAGCGCGCGCTCTTCAAGGGCGGCGCCGTGTACATCGCCGGCATGTTCATCACCTACCTGCTCATCGGCCTCGGCCTCATGGGCTTCGCCGGCGCGCTGCGTCAGGACCACGTCGGGACGAAGCTCTTCGCCGTCGTCGCCATCGCCTGGGGCATCCTCGCGCTGCAGGAGGCGCTGCTTCCCGAGCTCGGCGAGCGCCTGCGGATGCCGCCCATGCTCCACGACGGCGCCCAGCGCTGGGTCCGCCGCGCGTCGCTCCCCGGCCTCTTCGCCGCCGGCGCGCTCATCGGCCTGTGCACCGTTCCCTGCTCAGGGAGCGTCTACGTCGCCGTGCTCGCGCTCCTCTCGAGCCGCGCCGAGCTGGCGGAGGCTCTCGGCTACCTCGTCGTCTACAACGTCGCGTTCGTCGTCCCGCTCGTCCTGCTGCTCGGCGCCGCCGCGACGCCCGTCGCCATGCGCTCCCTCGCGCGCTGGCAGCTCCACAGCCGCGCCTCGCTCAAGCTCGTGCTCGGGCTGACGACGGCGTTCGTCTCCCTCGCGGCCCTGGCGGCGATCTAGACATGACCATCGACGTCGATCCGGTCATCTTCCACCTCGGCCCCTTCGCGCCCGGCTGGTACGGCGTCTTCGTCGCGCTCGGGATGGCCGCCGGCCTGACGCTCGCGCTGCGCGAGGCGCGACGCAAGGGACTGCCCGTCGCCGAGGTGGGGTCGATCGCCTTCTGGGTCGTCGCCGGCGCTCTCGTCGGGGCGCGCGCGCTGCACGTCATCGACCGCTGGGACCTGTACGCGGACGATCCGCCGCGCGCGCTCGCCGTCTGGAACGGCGGGCTCGCCATCCTCGGGGCCGTTCTCGGCGGAACGCTCACGGGCGTCGCGCTGGCGCTGAGGCGACGCCTCCCGCTGCTGACGATCTCGGATGCCGCCGCGCCCGGCGTCATCCTCGGCCAAGCCATCGGCCGGCTCGCCTGCCTCTTCACCGGCGACGCCGTCGGCCGCGCCACCCAAGGCTTCGGCGTCACGTACCTGCACGCGGGCGCGATGGTCCCGCAGCTCGGCGTCGCCTACGAACCGGTGTTCCTGTACGAAATGGCGTGGGATCTCCTCGTGCTCGCGGCCCTGTGGTGGCTCCGCCCGCGGCTGCGCATCGACGGCACGCTCTTCGCCGCGTACCTCGCCCTCTACGCGCTCGGGAAGTTCGCGCTCACCTTCCGGCGCGTGGAGGTCGTGTGGCTCGCCGGGCTGCAGGAAGCGCAGCTGCTGTCGCTGGCGGCGCTCGGCCTCGCCGCGGCCTGGGCCTGGTGGGCGCGTCGCCAGCGACGGCTGGCCGAGGCCGCCATCGCCGCGGCGAGCGCGAGCGTGTGAGCGCGGAGGACGAAGGGACGTTCGACCCGAGCCGTGCGGGCCGGACGGAGGGCGAGACAGGTCCATCCGCACTCATAGGCTCGCGCGAAATGACCTCCGCAGCTCCGGCTCAGCCGAGCGGCGCCGCGCGCGGCGCGCGCGTCCTCGTCGTCGACGACGACGCGGACGTCACGAACATGCTGCGCCGGGCGCTCTCCTTCGAGGGCTACGCGGTGTCCACCGCTCGCGACGGCGCCGACGCTCTCCGGGCCTGTCGCGAGCTGGTGCCCGACCTCGTCGTCCTCGACCTGGTGATGCCGGGCATCGATGGCGTCGAGGTCTGTCGTCGCATGCGGGCGGGCGACAGCCGCCTCGCGATCCTCATGCTGACCGCGCGAGACGCCGCGGCGGATCAGGTGGTCGGCCTCGACGCCGGCGCCGACGACTACCTGGTGAAGCCGTTCGCCCTCGACGTCCTCACGGCGCGCCTTCGCGCGCTGCTGCGACGCCGCGAGCCGTTCGCCGCCGAGATGCTGCGCTTCGCGGATCTCGCGCTGGACACGGGGACGCGCGCGGCGCGGCGCGGCGCGCGCGAGATCGCGCTCACGACGACCGAGTACGACCTGCTCCTCCAGTTCATGCGCCACCCGCGCCAGGTGCTCGAGAAGGAGCAGCTCACCGAGAAGGTGTGGGGCTACGACTTCGGCGGCAACTACAACGTCCTCGAGGTCTACGTCCGCTACCTGCGCCAGAAGCTCGAGGCCTCCGGCGAGCCGCGGCTCATCCACACGCTCCGCGGCGCGGGCTACGTGCTGCGGGAGCAGACCGGCTAAGCGCCGGTGAGCATCCGGCTCCGCCTCGCGGTCTGGTACGGCACGCTGCTCGCGCTCGTCATGGCCGCGGGCTTCGCCTTCGCGTACCTGATCCACGCCACGTTCCCCCACGAAGGCGACGGCGCGTTCCAGCTCTCGCTCGAGCGTCTGCGCTTCACGCTCGTCGCCGTCGGCGCGGTCGGCGTCACCGTCGCGGTCGCCGGCGGCTGGATCATCTCGCAGGGGGCGCTCCGGCCTGTGGCCAAGATGAGCGAGACCGCGCGGGCGATCGCGCTGTCGCGCGGGTTCGCGCGCCGCATCGAGGTGCGCGAGGGCCGGAACGACGAGCTCAGCGAGCTCGGCCGCACGTTCAACCAGATGCTCGCGAGCCTCGACGACGCGTACGCCCGCCAGCAGCGCTTCGTCGCCGACGTGTCGCATGAGCTTCGCACGCCGCTCACCGCGATCCAGGGCGACCTCGAGCTGCTCGTCCGCCGCCAGCTCTCGCCGGCGGAGGCCGAGGCCACGCTCGCCGAGGCGTACCGCGAGAGCCGCCGCCTGGCGCGCCTCGTCGACGATCTTCTCGTCCTCGCCCGCGCCGACGCGGGACCGCAGCCGTTCGTCCCGCGGCCCGTCCAGCTCGACGAGGTCGTGATGGAGGTCTTTCGCGAGCTGCGCGCGCAGGCGGGCCCGCGCCTGGGCGTCGTCGGGCTCGAGGCCGCGCTGGTGCGGGGCGAGCGTGACCGGCTGAAGCAGCTCGTCCTCATCCTCGTCGACAACGCCCTCACCTACACGCCGCCGCCCGGGCAGGTCCGCCTGTCGCTGCGGCACGACCGCGCGGAGACGGTGCTCGAGGTCGAGGACGAAGGCATCGGCTTCACCCCCGAGACGGCGGCGCACGCGTTCGAGCGCTTCTACCGCGGACCGGATGCGCAGCGGCTCGACCCCGGCGGGACGGGCCTCGGGCTCTCGATCGCGAAGTGGATCGTGGAGCGCCACGGCGGAGCGATCTCCGTCCGGTCCCGCGCTCCGCGCGGGAGCGTCGTCGCGGTCCGGCTGCCGAGCGAGGCCGAGGCACCGCGCGAGGACGCCACCGCCGCCTGGACCGCCGCCCTCAGGAAGTGATGCTCTGTCGCCGAACGGACCGTTGGATCGCGGCGTGATCGCCTAAGGCCCGGTCCGGTCGGCCCGCGGGGCCAGCGCGCCGGTCACCTCTCCGCCGGGCCGTTCGCCGCTGGAGATGTACACCCCCGACTAGCACGATCGGCGCATGTGGGGCGACCGCGGCATCGACGGCCGCCGTGACGCCGCCGCGGCGCGCCGAGAGCAGGAGCTCGTCGCGCGCTTCCGCCTGCGGATGGCGCGGGCGGCGAGCACGATCGCGCTCATCGTCGTCACGGTGATCGCGCTGTACGTGATCCTCCAGCCGGTGCAGTACGAGCCCGCGCCGCGTCCGGTCCTGTGGGCGCTCCTGGCCGCCGCGGCGATCGTCAGCCTCGCCATCCACCGGCGTACGCGATCGGGGGCGGAGCCCGTCCCGCTCTCGTTCCTGTATCTCTGGACGGCCGCCGTCATCGCGTTCGACACCGCCGTCGTCTATCTCGCGGGGGACGCGTCCAGCGACATCTATCTGATCTACCTGCTCGTCGTTCTGTTCGCGGCCGCGACGCTGCCGACCTGGAGCGCGGCTCTCGCGCTGGCCGGCGCGGTCATCGCCTACCTCGGGATCCTCCTCCGGCTGGGCGGTGACATGACCGATCCCCAGATCGTGCTCCGCGTCGCGACCTTCGCCGTCGTCGGCCTCCTCGGCGGCTACCTCGCGCGCGAGCAGCAGCGAGAGATCGCGCTGCGCGTCGAGCACGAGGGGCGACAGAGCGACCTCCTCGCGCGGGCCATCTCCGCGCAGGAGGGCGAGCGGAATCGCATCGCGCGCGAGCTGCACGACGGTCCGGTCCAGGCGCTGTCCGCCATCAGCATGCAGCTCGGGCTCGTCGAGGAGATGACCCCGGCGGAGCTCGCCCAGAGCCGCCCGCTCGTCGTCGACGGCCGCGCCGCCCTGCGGCGGACGCTGCGCGAGGTGCGCCGCATCACCCAGGACCTGCGGCCCAGCGCCCTCGACGACCTCGGGCTCGTCACGGCCGTGCACGACTTCGCGACGCGACGCTGCGACGCCGCGGGGATCCGGCTGCGCTGGGAGGTGTCCGGTCCCTCGCGCCGGCTGGCGCCGCCCGTCGAGACGGCCGTGTTCCGCATCCTCCAGGAGGGCGTGACGAACGTGGTGCGCCACGCGCATGCGCGCTCGGCGCGCGTGTCGATCGCGTTCGTCGATGGACACCTGCGCGCGGAGGTCGAGGACGACGGCGTCGGCTTCGATCCCGACGAGGTCGTGCACCGCGCGCGCGACGGCGGCGGGGTCGGGCTGGCCGGCATGCGCGAGCGCGCCAGCCTCCTCGGCGGCACCTTCCGCGTCGACCCGGCCCCCAGCGGCGGGACGCATCTGCGGGCCGAGATCCCCATCGCGCACCTGACGGCCGGAGCGGCGACGTGAGCGACGCGGGTAGGGTCCGCATCCTCATCGCCGACGACCACGCGATGTTCCGCGCCGGCCTCATCGCGCTTCTCGCGACGCAGAGCGACCTCCGTCTCGTGGGCGAGGCCGCCTCGGCGGAGCGCGCCATCGAGCTCGTCGCGACGGCGCGGCCCGACGTCGTCCTCATGGACATCGCGATGCCGGGCATGGGCGGCATCGAGGGCACGCGCGCGTTGCGCGCCGCGCATCCCGAGCTGCGCGTCCTCTGCCTCACGGCGCACGAGGACCCCGCGTACTTCTTCGCCGTCGTCGAGGTCGGCGCGGCCGGGTACATCCTCAAGGACGCGTCGCCGTCGGAGCTCTTCGACGCCATCCGCGCGGCGCACCGCGGAGAGGCGTACTTCTCGCCGGCCGTCGCGCGCATGCTGCTCGACGAGCACCTCCGCCGCACCTCGTCGGACGGCGAGAGCTTCGACGGGCTCAGCCCGCGTGAGCGCGAGGTCCTCACCCTCGTCGCGGAGGGCCACTCGAACAAGGACATCGCCGAGAAGCTCACGATCAGCGTCAACACGGTCGCCATACACCGCGCGCACGTGATGCAGAAGCTCGACATGCACGACCGCGCCGAGCTGGTGCGCTACGCGATCAAGAGGGGCCTCGTGAGGGTCTGACGGTATCTCGGCATAGGCCGCCCGCGGCGCCCGATACGCAGTTCGCGCGATACCCGATGCGGTCCCGGCCCACTAGCCTCCCGATGCATCCCATGGACCGGGAGGCGCATGCAGCACAGCGATACGGTCCTCGTGTTCTTCGGGTACGGCCTCGCCTCGTTCGCGATGGGCCTCGTGATCGTCGTGGTGCTGAGCCGCGCGGCCCGCTCACCGCTCGCACTCGCGCTCCGCTGGCTCGCCGCGTTCGGCATCCTCCACGGCGCCGCGCAGTGGGTCCTCATGGCGCAGCTCGTCAAGACGGCCGGCGTGACGGTCGAGGGCAGCATCCTCATGCGCGGGCTCTTCCTCGTCCTTTCGGGCCTCTCCGCGCTCGCGCTCCTGGTCTTCGGGGTGCAGCTCCTCGACGGCTCCGGCGGCCGGCTGCGCTGGCTCCGCTGGCTGCCGTGGGCGCTCGTCGGCCTCTGGGTCCTCGGCGTTCTGGTGCCGCAGACGACGGCGGGAGCCACGGAAGCGGCGCTGCCGAGCGAGCAGCTCTGTCTCGACTGCCACTCCGACGCGGCCGCGGCCTACGTGACCGCCAGCCGAGGGTGGGTGACGGGCGTCGACATCGCGCTGCGCTACCTGCTGTTCGTGCCCGCCGCCCTCCTCGCCGCGGCGGGTCTCGCCGCTCAGGCGCTGCGGTTCCGCTCGCTCGCGCTGCCCGGGGCGGCGCGCGAGAGCGGCGCCGCCGCGGTGACGCTCGTCGCGAGCGGCCTCGTGACGGGCGCCGTCGTGCCGCCGGGGCCGTACCTCCCCGCTTCGGTCCTCAACTACGCGACGGTCACGGCGACGATCGGATTCGCGCCGCAGCTCCTGTGGATCGTCGCCGCGGGCGCGCTCGCCCTGTTCGTCGTCCGCATGCTCGGAGTGTTCGAGGTCGAGCGGCGTCAGCAGCTCGAGGCCGCGGTGATCGAGGAGCGCGAACGGATCGGACGCGAGATGCACGACGGCCTCGCCCAGGCGCTCGGCTACGTGGGCATGCGCTCGTCGGTCGCGGAGGAGCTGCTCGACCGGAACCAGCTCACGAAGGCGCGCGAGGTCATCGAGTCCATCGAGACGGCCGCCGACGAGGCGTATCAGGACGTGCGCGCGTCGATCCTCGAGCTGCGCAGCTCGGACGTCACCGAGCGCGGCCTGCGGACGTGCGTGCAGGAGTACTGCGAGAAGTTCGCGCTCGCGACGGGGATCGCCGTCGACGTCGAGATCGACGACGGTCGCGTGCGGCGGATGTCCCCGCTCGTCGAGCTGCAGGTGATCCGTATCGTCCAGGAGGCGCTCGCGAACGTGCGCAAGCACGCGCACGCGGCGCACGCCAGCGTGCGCCTCGGCTGGAGCGACCACGCCTGCGTGGTCAGCGTGTCCGACGACGGGCGCGGCTTCGCTCCCGAGGCGTCGCAGCGGCCGGGAGCGCGCTTCGGGCTGAACACGATGCGCGAGCGCGCGCAGGGGCTCGGGGGCGCGCTCCACGTCGAGACGGCGCCGGGGAAGGGAACGACCATCGAAGCGACCATCCCGCACGCCGAGAGGGAGTGATCGGACCATGCAGCAGATCAGGATCTTCATCGCCGACGACCAGGCCCTCTTCCGCGAGGGCCTCGCGTCGCTCATCGCCGGGCAGCCCGACATGCAGATCGTGGGCGAGGCGAGCGACGGGATGGAAGCGCTCGAGCGCGTCCAGGAGCTGAAGCCCGACCTCATCCTCATGGACATCCGCATGCCGCGGATGGACGGGCTGGAGGCGACGCGACGGATCAAAGCCGTCCTGCCCGAGGCGAAGATCGTCATGCTCACGATCTCCGACCTGGCGCAGGAGCTGTTCGAGGCGATGCGCCACGGCGCCGTGGGCTACTTGCTGAAGAACATGAAGGCGCGCCGCCTTTTCGAGGAGATCCGCGGCGTCATGCGCGACGAGGTCGCGCTGTCGCCGTACCTCGCGGGCCGCATCCTCAAGGAGTTCACGCGGCAACGGGAGTACGAGGCCGTCACCAAGGGCATCGAGCTCGGCCTCACCGACCGCGAGAAGCAGGTCCTGAGCCTCGTCGTGACCGGCCTCTCGAACAAGGAGATCGGCGGCAAGCTCTCGATCACCGAGAGCACGGTGAAGCGCCACCTCCACAGCATCCTCGAGAAGCTGCACATGGAGAACCGCGTGCAGGCCGCGGCCTACGCGATGCGGACGGGGCTCGTGGAGAGCGCGATGGGCGAGCGCGAGCGCTCGTGACGTCGGCGCGCTCTACCATCGGTCGGTGGCGCGGACCTCGACGCGCGCGGTCACCGTCGAGCGGTGGGCCGCCGGTGCGCGTTCGGCCAAGGACGATGAGATCGCGGCGGAGGAGCCGCTCCAGCTCCTCCTCGACGGCGAGCCTCTCAGCGTGGTCATGCGCACCCCGGGCAACGACGTCGAGCTCGCGGTCGGCCTCCTTCACTCGGAGCGGGTGATCGCCGGCAGCGAGGACGTCGGACTGCTGCGCATCTCGGCCGAGTCGGAGGAGCGCGAGAGCGCCGTGGCCTTCCGCGCCGACCTCGTGGAGGCGAACGCCGTGGACGTGCACCTCCGGGCCAGCGCTCCGCGAAGGCCGCGGCGCTCCTTTCTGTCGAGCTCGGCCTGCGGCGTCTGTGGGGCCACGACGCTCGACGACCTCGCGCACGACCACGCCCCGCTGGGGCCCGGCCCCGAGATCGACGTCGCGACCATCGTGAAGCTCGCGGACGCGCTGCGCGAGCATCAGCGGGTCTTCGAGCGGACCGGCGGCCTTCACGGCGCCGGCCTCTTCACCCCGCGCGGCGAGCTCGTGACGGCGCGCGAGGACATCGGGCGGCACAACGCGGTCGACAAGATCGTTGGCCGCGCCGTGCTCGATCGCCTCATCCCGCTCGGCGGGCACGTCCTCGCGGTGAGCGGACGCGCCGGCTACGAGATCGTGCAGAAGGCGGTCGCCGCGGGGATCCCCATCATCGTGGCGGTCGGAGCGCCCTCGACGCTTGCGGTCGCCACGGCCGAGCGCTTCGGCCTCACGCTGGTGGCCTTCCTGCGGGGCGACCGCTTCAACGTCTACAGCCGGCCGGAGAGGGTCGTCAGCGCGCCGCAGCCGTCGCGCGCTTCGTAGAAGGCGAGGCTCAACCGACGGCGATGTTGAGGTCGGAGCGATCGATCTCCTGATCGGGGTTGCGTAGGAGGTCCAGAAGGCGCGGGTCGTTCCCGACGACCACGCCGACGGCGCCGGTGGCCGATGCCTCGGCGAGCATCGCGCGCCACGCGCTGCGGTCGGGCGGGAACGCGACGTCGGCCCAGCGGTCGGCGACCTCCTCCGCGACCACGAGACGGCCGCGCGTCAGACGCTCACATGTGGCGCGCGCCGAGCCGTGGGGGTCGCCCCTCGCGACCAACGCGACGCGCCACGTCACCGCCCCGCACGCGGCCAGGATCACGTACGGGTCGCCCTCTCGCGCGTCGGCCCATATCGCGTCCACCCCGGCGTTCTCGAGCGCCCGCGCGTCGGCGAGGAGCTCTCCTCCGTCGCCGGACGGCGCCAGCCGCACTCCGATCTTCGGCGGCGCGGGGGCCCCGCGCTCCGGACCGGCCGCTTCGTCAGCCACCCGCGTTCTCCCGCTCGAGCGTCTCGCGGACCTCGCGCAGGTACTCGACGGTGGCGCCGGCGTCCAGCGCTCCCCTCGCCGCTCGGAGGCGCTCGACGGCGACGCCCGCGGTGAACGACGCGAGCGGCGCGAAGCTGCGCTCCTTGCCGTGGGCGACCACACGCGTGAGCTGCAGGAGCTCTTCGGCGACCGCGCCGTCCAGCTCCGGCGGGGCGATCGTCGCGCCGCGCCGGGCGGCGCCGTCTCGGAACAGGGATGCGATGCGGTCGAAGAAGGGGTTCATGAAGAGCGAACATAGCGCTTGACGGCGGGGCCGAAAGATGTCAGACCAATCAGCCACAGCGAAGCGCAGAAGCGCGAGGGAGAGGGATGGCCTCGACGGCGGACCTGACGCGACGCCAGCTGCTCACGGCCGGTGCTGCCGGGCTCGCCATCGCCCCGCTCAGCGCCCTCGGCTTCGATCTCCATGAAGCGAAAAAGGCCCAACAGCGGTTCCGCATCGCGGGCGCGAAAGAGGTCCACTCCGTCTGTCCCTACTGCGCCGTCGGCTGCTCTCTGATCGCGTACACCAAGGAGGACGGCGGCAAGACGCAGCTGCTCCAGATCGAGGGCGATCCCGACAGCCCCGTCAACGAGGGCACGCTGTGTCCGAAGGGCGCGACGTCGATGCAGCTCGCCGTCAGCGCGCGCCGGGTCGAGAAGCCGCTCTACCGCGCCCCCGGCACGGCCCAGTGGCAGGAGAAGGACTGGGACTTCGTCCTCGACAAGCTCGCCGCGAACATCAAGGCGACGCGCGACAACACCTTCGTCGCTCAGGACGCCAGTGGGAACGTCGTCAACCGCACCGAGGGCATGGCCTTCGCCGGCGGTGCGGCGTTCTCGTCCGAGGAGGGGTACTTCGCGACCAAGCTCATGCGCAGCTTGGGCACGGTGTACATCGAGCAGCAAGCCCGGGTCTGACACGGCCCCACGGTGGTCAGTTTGGCCGCCACATTCGGTCGCGGAGCGATGACGAACCACTGGCGTGACATCAAGAACGCCGACGTCATCCTCATCAACGGCGCGAACCCGGCGGAGGCGCACCCGGTCGGCTTCCGCTGGTTCATGAGGGCCAAGCTCGACCCCGCGCGCGGGCCGGGAAGCGGCGGCGGCGCGAAGATCATCCACGCCGATCCGCGCTTCTCGCGCACGTCGGCGAACGCGGACCAGTACCTGCGCATCCGTCCGGGCACCGACGTGGCCTATTTCGGCGGGCTCATCAACTACGTCCTGCAGAACAAGCTCTTCCACGACGCGTACGTCAAGAACTACACGAACGCGTCGTGGATCGTGAAGCAGGGCTACGACTTCACCGACGGCCTGTTCTCCGGCTACAACGCTCAGACCCGCTCGTACGACGTGTCGACGTGGAACTATGAGACGGAGGGCGATCCGCTCCCCGGCCCGGCCGGGACGACGCAGGCGAAGGCCAAGCGCGACATGACCCTCCAGGACCCGCGCTCGGTCTTCCAGCTCCTGAAGAAGCACTACAGCCGCTACACCGCCGACGTCGTCTCCAGCATCACCGGCATCCCGATCCTCGAGTTCGAGAGCGTCGCGCGGACCGTCGGCGAGATGGGCAAGCCCGACAAGGTCATGACCATCGTCTACGCCGTCGGCCTGACGCACCACACCACGGGTGTGCAGCTCATCCGATCGGCCGCGCTCCTCCAGCTCCTGCTCGGCAACATGGGCCGCCCCGGCGGCGGCATGAACGCCGAGCGCGGCCACGCGAACATCCAGGGCAACACCGACCACGCGATCTCGTGGGAGATCCTCCCCGGCTACCTCAAGATCCCGGCGCCGGGGCAGAAGGACCTGGACGACTACGTCGCGGTGTCGGCGCCGAAGAAGAGCGACCCGCACTCGTGGAACTTCTTCGGCACGAACTATCGCAACTTCATGGTCAGCCTGCTCAAGACGTGGTACGGCGACAAGGCGACGAAGGACAACGAGTTCGCGTTCCACTACGTCCCGAAGCCGGCGACGAACTCGTCGTGGATCTCGATCTACGACCAGGCCCTCAGGGGCAAGATGGAGGGCGTCATCCTCAGCGGGATGACCGCCACCAGCATCGGCCCCGACTCGAACCAGGTCCTCCAGGCGCTATCGAACCTCAAGTGGCTGGTCGTCATGGACGCGTTCCCGACGACGAGCTCGGAGTTCTGGCGGGCTCCGGGGATGGACGCCTCGAAGATCCAGACCGAGGTGTTCATGCTGCCGTGCACGCACTGGATCGAGAAGGACGGCTCCTTCGTGAACAGCGGCCGCTGGTCGCAGTGGAAGGAGCAGGTCATCCCGCCGCAGGGCGACGCGCGGCACGACCACTGGATCCTGGCCGACCTCTACAGCCGCGTGAAGAAGCTGTACCAGCAGCAGAGCGGGAAGTTCCCCGATCCGATCATGGCGCTGACCCTCGACTACAAGGACCCGCTCAAGCCGACCGCCGACGAGATCGCCCAGGAGATCAACGGCAAGGACCTCGCGACGGGCAAGCAGATGACGTCGTTCGCCCTTCTCAAGGCCGATGGGACGACCACCGCGGGCGACTGGATCTACACCGGCAGCTACACGCCGGACGGCAACCTGATGAAGCGCCGCAACGGGATCCAGGATCCCGCGAAGAACGATCCCACGGGGATGGGCTTCTACGCGGGGTGGGCGTGGAGCTGGCCGCTCAACCGGCGCGTGCTCTACAACCGGGCATCGGCCGACCTCGACGGCAAGCCATGGGACCCCAAGCGTCCCGGCATCCAGTGGAACGGCACGACGTGGACGGGCGACGTCCCCGACTACCCGCCGACGATGAACCCGAAGGACCCCGCGGCGTGGCTGCCGTTCATCATGACCGGCGAGGGGACCGGGCGGCTGTTCAGCAAGGATCTCCTCGACGGCCCGATCCCGGAGCACTACGAGCCGATCGAGTCGCCCGTCGACAACGTTCTGCATCCCAAGCAGGCCACGGATCCGGTCGCGTTCCTCTACGACCAGGCGGCCGGTCGGCCGAACCGCTTCGGGACCGTCGCCGACTATCCGTACGTCGCCACGACGTACCGGCTCACCGAGCACGAGCACTACGTCACGCAGAACGTCCCCTTGCTCGTCGGCTTGCAGCCGCAGGCGTTCGTCGAGCTCCCCGAGGAGCTCGCAGGCGAGAAGGGCATCAAGAACGGCGACCGCGTGCGTGTGTTCTCGAAGCGCGGGAAGCTCGAGGTCTCGGCGCTGGTCACGAAGCGCTTCGGGCCGATGACCATCGCGGGCAAGAAGGTGTACACGATCGGCATCCCCATCCACTGGGGCTTCATCGGTATCGCGGCCGAAAGGGACCCCGACCTCTCCAAGTACTGGGTCGCCAACGCGCTGACGCCGTTCGTCGGCGACGCGAATTCGCGGACCCCGGAATTCAAGGCCTTCCTCGTCAACGTCGAGAGGATCGGATGACGGCTACCGCCGCGGTCGCGGGCGTCTTCGCCGAGCGCGCGGCGCGCGCGCGCGAGCTGGCCGGCCGCTACGCGTACGCGAGCGAGCCGCTCCGCCTGGCGGGAGCTCTGTTCGAGGCGCAGGCGAGCGCTTTCGAGCGCGCCCAGGCGGACCGCCCGTCGCCGGACGAGCTCGTCCCCTACATCGTGCGGGTGGGCCTTCCCGCGGTGATGGAAGCGACGATGGCCGAGGGGACCGAAGTGCTCCGCGAGGCCGCGCTGCTCGCGTTCCACGACGGCGACCTCGACGGGATCGTCGCCGCATGGCTGGGGGGCGGGGACTTGCGTCCCACCGACCGCTACCTCGCGCGAGCCGCGTCCGCGCCGATCCTCGAGGCGCTGCCGAACGCGGCGTCCACGATGCGCCACGGGGAGAGCGACGACCGCCACTGTCCGGTATGCGGCGGGCCGCCGCAGCTCGCGATCCACACCGATACCGGCGAGTCGCTCGTCACCGGCGAACGACGACTCCAGTGCTCGCGCTGCATGACCGAGTGGCGCTTCGCGCGCCTGACGTGCGCGAGCTGCGGCGACACCGGCGGGGCGAACACGCCGATCCTGTCCGACCCGCAGCGGCTGCCCCACGTCCGCGTCGACGCCTGCGACCGCTGCCGGCGCTATCTGCTCACGATCGAGATGCCGAAGGAGCCGCGCGCGGTGGCCGTCGTCGACGAGATCGTCGGGCTCCCGCTCGACCTCATCGCCGCCGAGCGCGGATACACCAAGATCGCTCCGAACGTGATGGGCTTCTGATGGCCGCCCTCCAGGAGCGCCCCGTCGGGTTCTTCACCGACACGTCGATCTGCATCGGCTGCAAGGCCTGCGAGGTCGCGTGCAAGGAGTGGAACCAGCTCGAGGGGAACGCGCCGCACTTCACGGCGGACAGCTTCGACAACACCGGCCAGCTCGACGCTCAGAACTGGCGGCACGTGCAGTTCATCGAGAAGATCCCGGACAACAAGGGCACCATCGGAACGCCCATCGCGGGCGGCCAGGCCTGGCTCATGATGTCCGACGTCTGCAAGCACTGTCAGCAGGCCAGCTGCCTCGAGGTCTGCCCGACCAACGCGATCGTCCGCACCGAGTTCGACACGGTCTTCATCCAGCAGGACGTCTGCAACGGCTGTCGTGACTGCATCGCGGCGTGCCCGTACGGCGTCATCGGGTTCAACGAGAAGACGGGCACGGTCCACAAGTGCACGATGTGCTACGACCGCCTGCAGAACGGGTTGCAGCCGGCGTGCGCGAAGGCGTGCCCGACCGAGTCGATCAAGTTCGGCTACCTCGACGACCTCCACGCCGCGGCCGACACGCGCCTGGCCACGCTCCAGAAGCAGGGCTTCGCGCAAGCCCAGCTCTACGGGCGCGACACGTCCGCGTACGGCGGACTCAACGCGTTCTTCCTGCTGATGGACAAGCCCGAGACCTTCGGTCTGCCGAACGCGGCGAACGCGACGCTGCCGAGCCGCAACAACGTGCCCGGCTACCTCGGCGGCGCGGTGACCGCGGTCCTCGGGCTCCTCGCGGGCGTCCTGGCGTTCCGCAGCTCTCGTATGAGCGGGGAGCAACGCTGATGCCCGAGCACTTCGCCGTCGCGCCGAACTGGGAGTGGTGGATCCTCGCGTACTTCTTCTTCGGCGGGATCGCTGGGGGCACCTACGCGATCGGCACGCTGATCCGGCTCTTCGGCGCGCCCGCCGACCAGGGGGCGGCGCGGACGGCGTTCCTCGTCAGCTTCATCGCCCTGATCCCGTGCCCCATCTTCCTGAGCGTCGACCTCGGCCAGCCCGTGCGGTTCTGGCACATGCTCGTCGACACGAGCGCGGGCGGCCCCTCGTTCAAGTACTGGTCGCCGATGTCCGTCGGCTCCTGGGCGCTGCTCCTCTTCGGGGTCTTCTCGTTCGTGTCGTTCCTCGGCGCGCTCGGCCAGTCCGGAACGAGCGCGCTCAGCGGTGTCGGCCGCTGGCTCGCGGGTGCCGCCGGCGCGGCCTGGAGCGTCATCGGTAGCGGCCTCGGCTTCTTCATCGCGGGCTACACCGGCGTGCTGCTCGCCGTGTCGAACGAGGGCGTGTGGTCGGACGCCGGGTGGGTGCTCGGGGGGATGTTCCTCGCCTCCGCCCTGAGCGGATCGGCCGCGCTGCTCCTGCTGCTCTGGCGCGGACGGCACGACGCGCAGGCGGGAACGGTCACGCGGCTCGAGATCGCCGACCGTAACTTCGTCATCCTCGAGGCGATCCTCATCCTGCTGTTCCTCGCGAGCGTGGCCGCGGCCGGGACCATCGGCAAGCTCCTCGGCGCGCTCCTGGTCCTGTGGCTCCTCGTGCTCATCGGCCTGGCGGCGCCGTTCACCGCGCGCGGGGCGAGGATGGGCGCGCCCGCGGTCGCGTCGCCGCTGCTCGCGCTCCTCGGTGTGCTGGCCCTCCGCGCGCTCGTCATCTTCGGGGGACAGCTCTAAGAGGCGACCCCTCCCGGGCACGTTCGCCCGTAGGCGTACATCTCCCGGTCCATGGCGGCGCGGCGGCGCCCGTGAAGGCGTGCGCCCACATTGGCCCCAAGGGTGGATCGCTGCGGCATGACGGCCCCCATAGCGTCGCCGTCCGGAGGGAGCCGCCGTGTCAGTGGCCGTCGTCTACCAGGGGTCCCTGCTCACCGAGGCGGTCCGCTCGCTGCTCCAGGGGAGCGGCGACGTGCCGACGGTCGAGGTCGACCTCGGCGAGGAGCGCGCCGTCGAGCGTCTGCGCGCGCTGCAGCCCTCGGTCGTCGTCGTCGACGCGGACGACGACGCCTTCCGCGACTGCCGTTTCATCCGGCTCCTCGACGAGATCCCCGAGGTCCGGCTGGTGTGCCTCCACGACGGGGGGGAGCACGTCGACGTCTACGCGAAGACGCGGATCTCCGTGCACGGTGCGCGCGACCTCGCCGCGGCCCTCGGACGCGCGTGAACGCCCGCGCCGGCGTGCGCGCCAGCGCCGTCGTCGTCGCGGCCCCGCACACCGGCCTGCTCGAGACGTCCGCATTCCTTCTCATCGTCTTCGGCGGGGCCGCGGCCGTCGCCGCCATGGGGCCCTCGCCGCTCCTCCTCGCCCTCGCGCTCTGGCTTCCGGGGATCGCGGCGCTCGTCCTCACGCGCCTCGCGGGCGGTCCGACGCTCACGCGCCTCGGACTGGACCGCCTCGGCGCCGCGGACGCGTACCTCGCCGCGGTCTGGCTCCCCGTCGCGATGGCCGCCGCCCCGGTCGCGCTCGCCGCCCCGGGCGGGCTCGCGGCGCTCGACGACGTCCGCATCCAGCAGCTCGCCGCGATGCTCACGATCGCGCCGCTGGTGAACATGGCCGTCGCGCTCGGATCCGAGCTCGGATGGCGCGCGTACCTCCTCCCACGCCTGGGCTCCCTCGGCCGCTGGCGGTCGATCCTCATCGTCGCCGCAGCGTGGGCCGTCTGGCAGGCGTCCCTCACGCCCGCATTCGCGAGCGATCGGACCGGCGGCGACGCCGCGCTGCAGCTCGCGTGGTGCGTGCTCATCGGAGCCATCCTCGGGTGGCTCTTCGTCCGGACGCGGAGCCCGTGGGCGCCCGCGCTGTTCGCCGGCACGCTCGCCGCGACGTCGTCCCTGCCCCTCCTCTTCCTGCGCGAAGCGCCGGGCACCGCCGCGCCGAGCGCGCTCGGGCTGGCGGTCCCGGCGCTCGCCCTTCTCGGCGTGTGCCTCGCGGCGCGACGCACTAGCGGGGGATAGCGCTCGCGCGCCCAGGGATCGTCGATCCGCGCGATACCCGGCGGATGCACCCGTCCGTAGCGTCCGATGCATCTCGCGATGTAGCGGAGGCGCCATGAGGGCACGTCTCGGGATCGCCGCGGCGATCGCGCTTCCGGTCCTGCTCGCGCTCGGCGTGGCGGCGAGCGCCGCCGGCTCGGGCACGATCAGCGGACAGGTCGCGGTCCACACCGCGGGCGCCGCGGCCATCGGCGCGACGGACGTCGTCCTCCACGCCTTCGCGAAGGAGAGCGGCGACGAGATCGGCGCGGGCCTCGCCTCGCGTACGGACGTCGACGGACGCTTCACCTTCGCCGGGGTCGAGACGGGCACGGACCGCGGCTACGTCGCGACCGTCCAGCACGCCGGCGTGACGTACTCCTCGGAGCTCGTCGTCTTCGCGAACGGCGCGACGGCGGCGACCGCCGACATCGACGTCTACGAGACGACGGCGAAGCCGGACTGGATCTGGCTCCGGCAGCAGCACCTCATCGTCACGCCCGACACGCGGGGTGGCGCGCTGCACGTCGTCGAGATCGCCATCGTCGAGAACGGCGGCGATCGCACCTTCGTGGGCACGGCCGACGGGTCGAGCGCGCGGACGCTCCGCCTTCCGCTCCCGGCGCAGGCGTACGACCTGAACATGAGCCCGGAGCTCGCGCGTAGCTCCGCGATGCGGCCCGGCGAGATCGTCTACTCCGGTCCGCTGCTCCCCGGGCAGACCCAGCTCATGCTCGCCTACGCGCTGCCCTTCGCCGGCTCGACGTACTCGTTCGGAAAGCTCCTCCCTCTGGACACCGACGCGATCGACGTCCTCGTCGAGGACGTCGGCCTGAGCGCGCGCAGCCGCCAGCTGTCGGATCCGGTGGCCGTCGAGGCCGGCGGGAAGAAGTACGCGCGCCTCAGCGGCCGCGGCATCGCCGCGGGGACCATCGTCACCATCGAGCTGGGACCGCCGGCCGCGGCGCTTGGCCCCGCGGCCATCGCGCAGGCGGCGCT
>JAGWSB010000120.1 GCA_028876375.1 Chloroflexota bacterium
CGGCCGCGCAGCTTGGCGTTCACCGCGCGGAGATCGGCCATGAGGTCGTCGCGCGTGCGGCCGAGCCGGATCATCGACGCCGTCGACAGCATGTTGAGCACGAGCTTCGTCGCCGTCCCGGCCTTGAGGCGCGACGAGCCGGCGACGATCTCCGGACCGACGTCGACCGCGATGGCGATCTCCGCCGTCGCCGCGAGCGGAGATCCCGCGTCGCACGTGACGGCCACCGCCCGCGCGCCGAGCGTGCGGGCCGCGTCCAGCGCGGCCACGACGTAGCGCGCGCGTCCGCTCGCCGAGATCCCGACGACGACGTCTCCGCGCCGCGCGGTCGCGCGCGCGTCGCGCTCGCCGGCGCTCGGATCGTCCTCGGCGCCCTCGACGCTCTCGCGCAGCGCGCGGTCGCCTCCCGCGACGATCCCGCGGGCGAGGTCGCGCGGCACGCCGAACGTCGGCGGCCACTCGCTCGCGTCGAGGACCCCGAGGCGTCCGCTGGTGCCCGCACCGACGTACCGCACGCGTCCGCCGGCGCGGACGGCGTCGACGACGGCGTCGACGGCGCGCTGGATCTGGGGCAGCGCTCGCCGCACCGCGCCCGGGACCGTCGCGTCCTCGTCGTTCATGAGCTCGAGGATCGCGCGCGTATCGAGGCTCCCGAGGCGCGTCGCGCGCGGGTTGCGCGCCTCGGTGGGCATCCGATCGCTCACGCGGCCATTGTCACGGCTCATGCAGCGCGCCGGCGCAGACCGCGCGCGACGCGCCGGTGACGCGCGGCAGCGTGTTCGGCAAGCCGCGCAGCCGGTAGGACGCGAGGATCGCGAACGCGATGGCCTCGCGCGCCGCCGCCGGTATCCCGGCGTCGTCGGTCGGCCGGACGACCACGGGGTCGAGCTCCGCGGCGAGACCCGACATGAGCGCCGCGTTCGCCGCTCCGCCGCCGCCGACCAGCGCCTCGCGCCATGACGCCCCCGCCGGCGCGTTCGCGCGTATCGCGTCCGCGATCGTCCGCGAGGTGAGCGCCGTCGCCGTCGCGAGCGCGTCGTCGAGCGATCCTCCCCGGTCGCGCACCTTCGCCACGAGGCCCGCCGTGAAGTCGGCGCCGAACTCCTCGCGCCCGCAGCTCTTCGGCGCGCGACGGGCGAAGAACGGATGCGCGAGCGCCTCGTCGAGCGCCGCGGCGACGACGCGCCCGCGCCGCGCGCCCGCGCCGCCTTCGTCGCGGTCGTGCCCCGCGAGGCGCGCGACCGCGTCGATGACCATGTTCCCCGGGCCGGTGTCGAAGGCGACGACGTGCTGCGCTCGATCGTCCGCGATCAGCGTGACGTTCGCGATCCCGCCGACGTTGACGACGACGCACGGCGCCCGGTCGGCGAAGAGGACGTGGTCCGCGAACGGCGTGAGGGGCGCGCCCTCGCCGCCGGCGGCGACGTCGGCGCTCCGGAAGTCGGAGACGACGGGAACGCGGAGGAGCACGGCAAGACCTGCCGCGTCGACGAGCTGGAGCGTCGCCCTCTCGCGCGGCAGGTGCGCGATCGTCTGGCCGTGCACGCCGATGACCGCGACGCCGCCGGCGCGTCCGCGGAGGAGCTCGGCCGCCACGCCGTTGTGCGTGACCGTGAGATCGCGCGCCAGACGCGCGAGCTCCGCGGTCGGCACGGGCCGCCCGCCCGCGACGTCGAGGATGCGCGCGCGGAGATCGTCGGGATACGGGCGGTACGCGTGCGCGACCAGCTCGACGCTCGGGCGGAGACCGGACCATCTCAGCCTGACGACGGCGCCGTCGACGCCGTCCGCCGACGTGCCCGACATCAAGCCGATCGCTGACTCATCGCTGGCCCGTTCGATCACCGGCGCACCGGTCATCACTATCGTCGCTGCCATGCGTGAGGTCGAGGGTGAGCTCGACGGCGGTCTCGTCGACGCTCGACGTGGCGTAGCACGTCGCTACGCGGCGCGCGCGATCGGACGGGAGACCGCCTCGTGGACGGCGATGCGGAAGCGATAGACCTCCTCGTCGTTGTCGCGGCCGAAGTACACGCGGTTCGTGAGAAGGACGACAAGGAGATCGAGCGCGGGGTCGACCCAGAGGCTCGTTCCGGTGAAGCCGCTGTGCCCCCACGCGTCGCGGCCGAAGAAGCGCCCGCACATCGCGCCTTCCGGCGCGCGCAGCGCGACGCCGAGGCCGCGCCGCGCGTTCTCGCCGCGGGCATGCTCGCGCCGCGCGAAAGCCGCGAGATCGTTCCCGATGACCGCGCCCGCCCCGAACACGCGCGCGAGCGCCGCGACGTCCGCGGCGGTCCCGAACAGCCCGGCGTGCCCGGCGACCCCGCCCATGGCGAAGGCGTTCTCGTCGTGCACCTCGCCGCGCAGCCGCCGCCGGCGGACCTTCTCGTCGCGCTCGGTCGCGGCGCACGCAAGAGCAGGGCGGGGACCGAAGCCGCAGCCCTCGGCGCCGATGGGCTCGAGGATCCGCTCGCGCATCTGATCGGCGAAGGGCGCGTCCCCGGCCGCCGCGAGACCCGAGGTCAGCATCACGTACCCGAGGTCGCTGTAGGTGAAGGTGCCGACGCTCTGCGCCAACGGCTCCTGCGCCGCGAGCCAGACCGCCTCTTCGGCGCTCGACGCTTCCTCGTAGAGCGGCTTCCACCAGCGCAGGCCGGCGGTGTGGGTGAGGACGTGCGCGAGCGTGACGGCATCCTTCCCGGGGCCGCGGAAGTCGGGAACGATCTCGCGCAGCGGCATCGCGAGGTCGAGCACGCGGTCCCGGACGAGCGCGAGGCACAGGGCGCTCGTGGCGAGCTTCGTCAGCGACGCGAGGTCGAAGAGGGATCCGTCGCCGCACGGGGCGTCCGGCCCGGCGTCGGGATCGGGGCAGAGGCTCCCCGCCGCGTACGTCGCGCGCTCACCGCCGTGCTCGACGAGGAGCACGCACGCCGTACACACGCGGTCGATCGACCCGTCGACGATCGTGGCAGCGTCGGCGAGGAGGTCGGTCACTCCAACGAGTGTGGGCTGGATGCCTCCGTCATGCGCTCGGCGGTGCGCTTCAGCGCGGCGAGATCGTCCGCCGATAGGGGAGCGAGCGCTGCCGCGAGCCCGCGCAGGAGCGCGGGCGCCGCGCGGCGCAGGAGATGACGACCCGCGGGCGTCATCGCGACGTACTGCCCCCGCCGGTCGAGCGGGCACGCGTGCCGCGCCACGAGCCCGCGCTCGTCGAGGCGCTGAAGGAGACGCGTCATCCCGCTCTTGGTGAGGAGGACGCGGTCGGCGAGGTCGCTCGGGCGCATCCCCTCCGCGGGAGCGCGCGCGAGCGTCACGAGGACGTCGTACTCCGAAAGGTCCAACGCGGAGCCGCGGAGGGCGGCCTCCTGGGCCCGAGTGGCGCCGGCGAATGCGCGCGCGAGCGCGCGCCACGCGCCGATCTGCTCGGCCGTCGCGCGCCCTCGGTCCCCGCGTGAACGGGCCGGCGGCCTCTGGGAATAGGTTGCGTGGTCAACGAGTTTACGCAACTAGTTGAGCATACAACTTGCTCACCATCCGGACCACCGCGAGCGCCGGATGCAACTACAGAGGAGGACACCAGCCATGCAGTGGAGATTCGATCCAGCGCACACCAGCGTCGAGGCCTCGGCGAAGCACATGATGTTCACGACGGTCCGCGTCGATTTCCCGGGGACGACGGGCGAGATCGACCTCGACCCCGACCGCCCGGAGAGCGCGCACGTGCGGCTCACCATCCCCGTCGCCTCGCTCCGCAGCAACGATCCGAAGCGCGACACACACCTCCGCTCGGCCGACTTCTTCGACACCGAGCACTTCGGGGAGATCGTGTTCGAGAGCCGCAGCGTCGAGCGCGCGGGGAAGGACCGGTTCACGGTCAAGGGCGACCTGACCATCCGCGGGACGACGAAGCCGGTGACCGTCGTCGCGAGCCTGCTCGGGATCGTCGACGACCCGATGGGCGCCGCGAAGAAGCGCGCCTTCATCGACGCGCAGACGCGCATCGACCGCCGTGAGTGGGGACTCGTCTGGAACATGCCCGTCCCGCAGGGCGTCCTGGTCAGCCACGAGATCGCGCTCGAGGTCTCGGCGCAGGTCGTCAGCGCCGACGGCGCGCAGGTGAAGGCGGCCTAGGTCCGGCGGCGCCGGTACCGCGCGATCGCGAGCGCACCGAGGGCTCGGCCGCGGCGTCGCCGCGGCGCTTTCTCGAGGACGATGCGCGCGATCTGATCGTCGGCGACGATCGGCGCGATCCGGCGCCGGCTGCGCGGTCCGGCGATGCGTCCGCCGAGCGCGTCGATCACGTCCTTCACGCGCTCGTCGATGGCATGGACGTCGAGCGGCCGGTCGTCCAGGGCGAGCGCCAGCCGGAGCTCGAGCCGGTCGGCCCGCTGGTAGCCGACGCCGCGGCGCGTGAGGGCGTCGAGCGCGGCCGCGTGCACGCGGCGGCGCCATTCGTTCCGCGGCCGCGCGTAGGCCGGCAGCTCCACGACGACCCCGAAGCGTCGCTTTGGCATCTGTCTGCGCGAGGCTAGAGCAGACAGGCTGCCAGCGGCATCAGCCGGGCGTCACGTTGACGTCGACGGCGTGATAGCCCGTGGAGCCGTCGGGGAACGGCGGCCGCGGGACGCTCGTCTGCGTCTGCCCCTGCCCATCGGTGGCCCGCGCCACGACCCGGAAGCGTCCGTTGTCGACCGCCCAGTCGTAACGCCAGCGACGCCACGCCTCCCGTCCGACCGGAGCCTCGAGCGCGGCGTCGTGCCAGCTCGTCCCGCCGTCCGTCGACACCTCGACGCGCGAGATGCCGCGATCCCCGGCGAAGGCGATGCCCGCGACGGTGACGTGGCCGCCGGCCGCCCGCGCCGCGGCGACGGGTACGTCGATGCGGACGTGCGTGTTGTACGTCGCGACGTCGGACCAGCCGCGCTGCTGCCAGTACCCCTGGTAGTCGTAGCTGACGACCTCGATCTTCGTCAGCCACTTCACGTTCTTCATCCCGTAGATCCCGGGGATGAGCGCGCGCGCCGGATAGCCGTGGTCCTGCGGGATGGTGACGCCGTTCATGAGATAAGCGACGAGCGTGTCGGGCTCGAGCGCCTTGGCGATGCGGACGGAGTCGGTGTAGCCGTCGACGGACGTGAGCACGACGTCGTAGGCGTCGGCCTTCGGCGTCGCGCGCGCGAGCAGGTCCGCCATCGGCACTCCCGCCCAGACCGCCGTCGACGTGAGGTCGCCGCCGATCTCGTTGCTCACGCACTCGAGCGTGTGCGGGCGCTCGACGGCGGGGAGGTCGAGCAGCTCGTCCCAGGTGAGCGCGTAGGGGTGCTCGACCCCGCCCGCGATCTCGAGCTTCCACGTCGCGAGGTCGACGCCCGGCTTGATGAGCGCGGTATCGACCTCGTAGTGGTCCGCGTTGCTCGTGATCCGCGGTGTGAGGTGGTCGATCGCCTGGAAGCTCGGATCGCCGGGCGCCACGGGCTCGCGCTCGCGCAGGTGCCGTATCGAGAGGGCGACCGACGCGACGCGCTTCCCCGCGCGCAAGGTCGCGCCGAGCGCGGTCGACCCGAGCGCGGCGACCGCGGCGACGGCGACCGCGCCCATGAGGAAGCGCCGCCTCCCCGCGCTCGCCGGCGTCGCCACGCGGTCGGCCCCGAGGAGGAACGCGAGCGCCGCGTAGTAGGCGGCCGCGCCGACGGCCGAGGCGAAGAGGTCGCCTCCGAAGTCGACCTTCTCGCCGGCGAGGATCTGGGCCGACGCGACCGTGGCGACCCACGGCAGCGCGCCGAGCCCGACGACGGCCAGGCTCGCGACGCTGGCCTCGAGGGCGGCGAGCGCCGCCGCGCAGCCG
>JAGWSB010000025.1 GCA_028876375.1 Chloroflexota bacterium
TCCGGCGCCGCGTTCCTGCCCAACGTGACGAAGACGCTCGGCGGCGCCGACGGCTGGCAGACGCCGTTCATCGTCCAGAACAGCGGCGCCGTCGCGACGGACCTCGAGCTCTCCTTCTACGACTTCAACGGCGGCCAGTGCATCGCGCGCGAGAGCGTGCCGGGCGTGCTCCCCGGACGCTCGTACGCCTACAGCCCGGACGCGGATCCGCGGCTCCCCGGCAACGGTCAGTACTCCGTCGTCGTCCGCAGCTTCGGCGCGCCGGTCGCGGCGGTCGTCGACGAGCACGACGCCGTGAACAGCTCGTCGCCCGAGGCGATGTCGTACGACGCTTTCACGACCGGCACGGCGACCGCGTACCTGCCCAACGTCCTCCGCCACAGCTACGGGTGGCACACGCCGTTCATCGTCCAGGACCTCGGTGCGACCGCGACGAGCGCGGTCATCCAGCTCGTCCCGTCGGACGGGAGCGCGCCCGTGACGCTCACGCGCGAGATCGGCGGCGGCGCCGCCGCGTTCGTCGAGCCGAACGACGAGCCGACGCTGCGCGACGGCGTCAGCTACGCCGCGACGATCACCGCATCGCAGCCGATAGCGGTCGTGGAGAACGTCCACAACGACGACACGCACGTCGCGCACAGCGTCGATGGAACGAGCGGCGGCGCCGACACCCTCTACGTCCCGTACGTCGTCAAGGACACCGCGGGCGGCATCGCGACGACGATCGTCGTCCAGAACCTCGGGTCGACGACCGTGACCCCGACGCTCGCGTTCTCCCCGCTGGTCGGCGACGCCGGCAACACCCAGACGATCAGCGCGCCGGCGATCGCACCGGGCGCCTCGTGGTCTTTCGATCCGCGCTTCGCGGTCGGGACGAGCATCGTGTGCGGAAGCGCGCCGAGCGCGACGTGCCTCGGCGACGGGACGACGGCGGCGGTCCTCTCCGCCCCGGGAGCGTCGCTCGCCGCGGTCGTGGACGTGGTCTCGTCGCAGCGTTCGCTCGGATACGCCGGTGTCGGCTCGCCGACGAGCGGAGCTTTCCTTCCGAACGTCACCCGGAGGCTCGGCGGCGCCGCCGGCTGGACCGGCAACGTCCTCGTGCAGTCGAGCGCGGCGCAGACCGCGACCGTCAGCTGGTACCGCTTCGGCGACGGCTCGCTCGCGGCGCAGCAGTGGATCGCCCTCGGCGCGGGGCAGGCGACGCTGATCGATCCGCGCGGCGTGAACGGCCTGGCGGACGACGCGCAGTACGGCGTCGTCGTGAGCGGGAGCGCGCCGGTCGCGGCGATCGCGACGGAGACGGCGGCCGGCGGCGCGAATGCGATGAGCTATGACGCGTTCCCGACGCCGTAGCCGCCTCTTAGCCGACGCACAGGATCACCTTTCGCCGAGATGCCTAGCATCCAGGCGGTGATGACGCGCCGTGCGGTCACCCTGGCCGTTGCCGCCCTCCTGCTCGGGACGGGCCTCATCCTGCTGCCGTCGCGCACGGAGCCCGCCTCCGCCAGCGGCAACTGCCAGAGCGGAGCGCCCATGTTCATACCGATCCTCGCGAGCGGCTACACCAGCGGCTCCTTCCAGTGGTCATCCGACTGCGCGGGCGCCAACGGCAGCTGGAAGGCGACGACGTTCGGCGGATCGTTCACCTTCACGAACCCCGGCGGCAGCAGCAACTACAGCGGAACGTGGACGATGTCCGGGAACACGGGGTCGTTCAGCTACACGGCCTGCACGTACTGCATGACCTGGCAAGGCACGTGGACGACGACGAGCACCGGCGGAACGCTCGAGTACACCTGCTCGTCGGGCTGCGGCGACGTCATCGGCAGCTGGACGAACTTCGGGAACGGGCAAGGCTCGTTCCACTACGGCTGCTCCGCCTGCGATCCCGCGTACGGGAACTGGTCCTCGAGCCAGTACGGCGGCAGCCTGACCCAGGTCTGCTCGACGTGCTCGACATTGACGGTGTCGTGGTCGTGGAACAACGCGATCGCGACGCCGACACCGAGTCCTTCTCCGACGCCGATACCGACACCAACGCCGACGCCGTCGCCGTGCACGGACTCGGTCGGGCCGGGGATCCCGGCGCCGCAGGGCCTCGCGACCGGCATCCCGGGTCTGCACGCCGCGTGGTACGGGCAGAGCGGCTACCCGACGCTGTGCGCCGGTCATCAGACGACGGTCACGTTCCCGTTCCTCAACACCGGATCGGTCGGCTGGTACACGGCGCCCGGCCAGACGGCGCTCCTCGGCACGTGGAACCCCGATCCGGGACAGGACATGCCGAGCATCCTCGGCGGCGACGGAACGATGGGATCGCCGAGCACCGGATGGCCCGCCTACGACCGGCCCGCCATCCAGCCCGCGGCGTACGTCGGGCCAGGTCAGGTCGCGTGGTTCCAGTTCACGATCAAGGCGCCCCCGACGCCCGGGACGTACCGTCTCGCCGTGCGTCCGGTCATCGAGGGCACGACGTGGCTCGAGGACTACGGTGTCTTCGTGTACGTGACGGTGCGATGATCGTTCGTCATGCGCATCGCCGACGCGTATAGGAGCCGCAAGCCGGTCTTCTCGTTCGAGTTCTTTCCCCCCAAGGACGAGAGGGGCATGCACCGCCTCCACGACACCATCGCCGCCCTGCGGCCGCTGCGACCAGACTTCGTCTCCGTGACCTATGGCGCGGGCGGCACCACGCGCGAGCTCACCGTCGAGCTCGTGACCGAGATCAAGCGCGACACCGGTATCGAGGCCATGGCGCACCTCACGTGCGTGGGGAGCACCGCGGACGAGATCGCCGAGGTGCTCGACCGCTTCGCGGCCGACGACGTCGAGAACGTCATCGCTCTGCGCGGCGACCCGCCCAAGGGGGAGGCTCGCTTCACGCCGGTGCCGGGCGGCTTCGCGCACGGCAGCGAGCTCGCGACGTTCATCAAGTCACGCTGGCCGTTCTGCGTCGCCGGCGCCGCGTACCCCGAGGGCCACGTCGAGTCGGCGTCGGCGGACGACGACATCCGCTACGCGAAGGCCAAGCAGGATGCCGGCGTCGACGTCCTCATCACGCAGCTCTTCTTCGACCCGCACGACTACTTCCGCTTCGTGACGAAGGCCCGCGCGGCGGGCGTCACGATCCCCATCGTCCCCGGCGTCATGCCCATCACGTCCGCCGCGCAGCTCGCGCCGACGGGCATGTTCGCGCGCTCCGGCGCGCGCGTGCCCGAGGCGCTGCGCCACCGCGTCGAGGCGGCGCGGGACGACGAGGCCGTCCAGGCCGTCGGCCTCGCCTGGGCGCTCGGGCAGTGCCGCAAGGTGCTGGAAGCGGGAGCGCCGGGCATCCACTTCTACACGCTCAACCGCTCTCACGCGGCGTATCGCGTGTACCACGGGCTGCGCACGGGTCTGCCGGCGACGGTGGGCGCGCGCTAGCCGATGAGCGCGAAGATCCGCATCCTCGCGCAGGCGCTCTTCGTCCTTGCGGTCGTGACCCTACCCGTCGACGTCACTCTCCGCTTCCGCCTGTTCGGCTACAACGCCCGCCTCAGCCAGCTCTTCTTCGGCCTCTTACTGCTCGTCGTGCTCGCGGAGGCGCTGCGCACCTCGTCGTGGCGATCGCTGGGCGTCCCGTGGGCCGGCGTCGCGTACCTCGCCGCGGTGGTCGCGTCGATCCCCTGGACGCACGACGTGACCAAGACCCTCGGCTACGCCGCGTGGGCGGCGTTCGACGTGGCGGCGTTCCTGGTCGGCCTTCCGCTCTTCCTGCGGCTGTATCCCCAGCTCCGCGCGTGGAGCGTCGCGGTATACCTCGCGACGGCGGCGATCGTCTGTGAGGTCGCCTTCGGCGAGATCGCCGCTCTGTTCGGCGGCGGACCGCGCCCGCCGTCGGCGTTCATCGGTACGGCCGGGTTCCCGCGGCTGCAGGCGCTCTTCTACGAGCCGGCCTACCTCGCGTTCTTCCTGACGACGCCGGTCGCGGTCGCCCTGGCCTGGCACCTCTCGCGCGAGGCGCGGCCGCGCCTGCCGTTGCTCTTCGTCGCCGTCGCCTCGTCGGCGACGATCGTCCTCTCGACGGCGCGCTCCGGGTGGCTCGCGCTCGCCGCGACGTTCGTCCTCGCGACGCTCGTCGCCCTGCGGCTGCGGCCGTCGCCGCGCGTCGTGCGCCAGGCCGTCGCCGTCGCGGTCGCCTCGGGCGTCGTCGCGGTCGGGATCCTCGTCGCCTTCGTCATGGCCAAGGCGACGGGTTCGCCGATCGACCGGCTGGCCGCGGTCCCCGAGTTCGCGCGGCACCTGGCGCTCTTCGGCGCGGCCCAGGGGACCGGGAACGACGTCGCGCTGCGCACCGATTGGTACGCGCTCGGACTGCGCGTGTGGTCGGAGCACCCGGCCTTCGGCGTCGGCATCGGCGGGTTCGGCGCCTACGTCGTGCAGCAGGGATACACGCCCGCGATCCCCGACCCGTCGAAGATCGTCGTCCCGAACATGTGGGTCGAGCTGCTCGCCGAGACGGGCCTCGTCGGCGCGCTCGCGGCGCTGGCGCTCGTCGCGACGACCGTCGTCAGCGCCCTTCGCGCCGGCGCGCGCTCGCCGGCGGCCGCCGGGTGCGCCGTCGCGCTCGTCGTCCTCGGCCTGGTGTCGTTCCAGTTCAACGACACCTTCCTCCGGCTCGACCTGTGGCTGCCTCTCGGGCTCGCCGCCGCGCTGGCCGCCTGGCCTGCGACGGAGCCGGTGCGCACGCTCACTCGCCCGGCGACCGCCGGCGCGCCGGGGACCGCCGGACGGACCGTTCCGTCATGAGTGCGGAGGGCTAGGCTTGTAGCGCAACAACCGTCCGGCCGCCGCGTTCACCCCCTAGGGGGTCGGGAAGGGAAGACATGGCGGAGATCTTGAAGGTCGTTCCTTCGCGCACAAGCGAGCGCCAGCGCGTCTCGACGGAGATCACGGAGCTCGCCGGCGAGGTCCGTGAGCACGACGCCGGCATCGCGCTGCTCCTCGACCGCCTCGCCGAGGCGGTCAAGCTCGGCCGACCGGACGACGCGCGCGGCTACGCCGCGGCCGTCGACCCGCGCGCCGCCGCCGAGGCGATCACCGCCCACCGTTCCCAGGTCTGGGCGCTCCTCGAGATCGCGCGCAACGTCCTCGTGTTCGCGCCCATCGCGCTCACCTGGTACGGACTCTCGACCGCGACCGACGCGTACTCCTCGCTTCTCGCCCAGCAGCCCGACCTCAGCGCCCAGCCGTTCCTCCTGCTGTGGGAGCGTGGCTTCGGTGGGGTCGGGCACAGCATCGTGTTCAGCACGCTCGCCGCGATCGACGCGACGCTGATCGGCCTCCTCATCCTCCTCACGCTCATGATCCACCTGCGCGCCGACATCCGCGACGCGCGCACGCGCGCCGCCGCGCTCCTGAAGGAGTCGCAGATCCGCGCGACGATCGCGCACGCGACGAGCCTCGCCGCGAGCGGGCTCGGCGGGGACGAGGCCGACGAGCTCCTCGACCAGATGGCCGCGGAGGAGCGGCGCGTCTTCGAGCGCGCCATGGAGCGCGAGCAGCAGCTGTACGACCTCGAGGGAGCCATCGGCGAGCTGCGCAAGAGCGCCGCCGATCTCGCGCGCGCGGCGGAAGCGCTGTCCGCGCAGCAGCGTGTTCGGTCTTAGCGGCCGCAGCGTCACCCTCGCGCTCGTCGGGTGGCTGTGGGCGGACATCCTCCTCGGCCTCTTCGTCATCTTCCTCGCCGCGGCGAGCCCGCCGGTCCCCGCGGTCGCGAAGACGGGGCCGAGCGTCGATCCCAAGGCGCTCACGCTGACGGTCCCGGTCAACGGCGCGAGCCTCCTCTCCGGTGACGACGCGCAGGTCAAGACGGAGCAGTCGCGCATCGCGACCAACGTCGCGGCGCAGCTCAAGACGGATGCCGAGACGCGCGACGTCGCGATGGTCTTCGCGTACGGCTCGAATCAGGATCCCGTCCTCGGCCAGAAGATGGCGCAGCTCACGCTCGACGCGATCGCACAGGGCGGGCTGCAGTCGCAGTTCTCCAAGGCGGTCCTGAAGCCGCTCCACGACATCGTGCCCGGCGACCCGGGGAGCTCGGTCGCGCTGGAGATCTATCTCTACCGCTGACGTCCTCGCCGACCGACGCCGCGCCGCGTTCCACGCAGCGCTGCGCCAAGGCGACGTCGTCTCGGTGACGCGATCGTGGGAGCGCATGCGCGTCCGCGGCGCGACCGTCACGCCGCACGAGACGAACGCGGCGCGTTCGTCGCGCCTCGCGCTCGGACGCGCGATCCGCACCGCTCGCTGGCGTCGCGCGCACCCGGAGGCGCCTCGCGCGACGCGGGTCGAAGCGGTCGTCGCGCTCCCGCGTCAGACGCGCGCCTTCGAGCTCGCGATGGCCGGCGTGGCGGCGTTCGCGCTCGTGACGATCCTCGTCATCGCCCTGCTTCCGCGCATGGTGCCCTCGCCGGCGCCCGCGGCGGCGCCTCCCGAGCAGGTCGTTCAGGTCGCACCGACGCTCGCTCCCGCGGGCGGCCGAGGCCGCACCGCGGAGACGCCCAAGCCCGTCGCGGTCGTGCCCGTCGCCACGCCACCGCCGGCGACCGCGGCGCCTACCGTCGAGCCCACCGCGGCGCCCGCGCCCGCCGGCGTCGGTCCCGTGGTGGTCGGCCCCGTGACGACGGTCGCGCCGGGAGGCGTCCCAGGCGGCGTGCCCGGAGGAGTACCCGGCGGAACGCCCGGCGGTGTGCCGGGAGGCGTACCAGGCGGCACGGGCACCGGCCCGGCGCTCCCGACCGCCACACCCGCGGGCAGCTACATCCCACAGGGGACGCCGCCACCGCAGGCGCTCGGCTCGGAGCGCTTCTACTTCAAGGTGATCGACTCGGTGACGCGCGCGCCGGTCCAGAGCGTGTGCGTCATCTATGGCCAGTACCAACAGTGCCTGTTCACGAACGCCGACGGGCTCTACTGGATCGACGTGCCGCCGAACGATTCACGCTGGAGCTTCTTCTTCTCGCGCGACGACTACTGGCCTACGACCATCATCGAGTCGTACGTGCCGGGCATGGGCAGCGTCCCCACCAACGTCTACCTCAGGCACAAGTAGGCGCGGGATCGGGCGCCGTGCCGGAGGCGTCTCTCCCCAGCGACGACCGTCTCGCGCTCCGGCGCGCGTCGCTGACCGTCGCGCTGCGTGACGGCGACGTGCACCGCGTCGCGCGCGCCTGGTCGCGGCTTCGCGTCCGCGGCGCGTCGCTCGACGCGCACGGCTTCGCCGCCGGTCGCACGGCTCGGGGCGAGATGGGGCATGCGCTCCGGCTCGCGCGCGAGAGGCGGTCACGCGCGGAGATCGGGGCGCCGGAGCAGATAACGGCCGCGTCCGTCGCGCACCCCGCGGCTCCGCCCCGCTGGTGGCGGCTCGCGGGTATCGCTGTCGCGTGCGCCGGCCTCGCACTCGCGCTGCTGCCGCTCCTTCCCGCGGTCGCGCCCGCCCACCACTACGTCCTGCCGGCGCCGCTGCCGATCGCGTCGGCGCTCGTCGCGTCCCGCGCCGGCGGCCGCGGGCGCACGGAGGCGACGCTGGCCCCGATCCTCACGACGACATTCGCGCCGCGTTCGTCCGCGCCGGCTACCGCCGCGGCGCCGGCTGCGGTCGCTTCGAGCGCGGCGCCCTCCGCGGCGCAGCCGACGCCCGCGCTGCCGGCGTCACCAAAGCCTTCGCCCACGCCCGTTCCCGTGGCGAGCGTCCCCGTCGCCGCGCCGACCCAGCTCCCGCCGCCGGCGGCGACGCCGCCGGCCGGCGTCACGCCCGGGCCCGTCCCGCCCGGCTACAGCCGCCTCATCGTCCTCGTCGTCGACGCGACGACCATCGAGCCGGTCGCGGGGGCGTGCATCGTCATCGGCGCGCCGGATTGCTCGCCGTCGCGGCCGCACACGAACTCCGCGGGGCTGTGGTGGATCGAGTTCCCGACGGGGCAGATGGCCGGCACACAGTGGCCCGTGCAGATCGTGAAGGACGGCTACGCGACCCTGGCCGTGACGGTCACCACGACGGGCGTGGGCCAGCAGTTCGTCGCGCCGCTCCAGCCCCTGCAGTAGCTCTGGCATCCTCGACCGATGCCGGAGCTTCCGGACGTCGAGGCGTACCTCGAGGCCTTGCGGCGCGTGGCTGCCGGCCACGTCCTCGAGCGCGTCCGCATCGGAAGCCCGATCATCCTGCGCTCGGTGGATCCACCGATCCGCGAGGCGGAGGGGAAGCGGATCCTCGGCGTGCGGCGGATCGGCAAACGCATCGTCCTCGAGCTGGAGGACGACCTCTACCTCGTCGTCCACCTCATGATCGCGGGACGCTTCCACTGGAAGCCGAAGGGCGCCGCCGTGCCCGCACGGGTCGGTCATGCCGCGCTCGACCTGGACGACGGCACGCTCATGCTGACCGAAGCGAACGCGACGAAGCGCGCCTCGCTGCACCTGATCCGCGGCGAGGGAGCTCTCGCGCCTTTCGCGCGCGGCGGGATCGAGCCGCTCGACGCCGACCTCGATGGATTCCGCGAGGCGATCACGCGCGAGAGCCACACCCTCAAGCGCGCGCTGACGGACCCGACGATCTTCTCGGGCATCGGCAACGCGTACTCGGACGAGATCCTCCACCGCGCGAAGCTGTCGCCGACGAAGCTGACGCGCGCGCTCGACGACGCCGAGATCCGGCGGCTCTGGCGCGCGACGCGCGACGTGCTCACCGGGTGGACGGAGCGGCTGGTGGCCGAGGCCCGCGAGCGCTTTCCCGAGAAGGTCACCGCGTTCCGGCCGGAGATGGCCGTGCACGGCAGGTACGGCAAGGCGTGTCCGGTCTGCGGATCGCCGGTGCAGCGCATCGTGCACGCGGAGAACGAGGCGAACTACTGCGCGACGTGCCAGACGGGCGGCAAGCTCCTCGCGGACCGCGCGCTCTCGCGCCTCCTGCGTGAAGACTGGCCGCGCACGCTCACCGAGCTCGAGGAGCGGCTCGCGCGCTGAGGCGCTCTAGGCGCCGGGCCCCGTGTCGGTCGGGACTCCGAATGACGCGCCGTTCGTGGAGACCTCGCCGTCCGACGTGCAGGAGATGGTGTGCTTTCCGATCCCGACCATGTTCGTGAACGGCGCCGGATAGTCCCAGCTCACGACGCCCGACGCGTCCGCGGCCTTGACCGCGAGGCTGATCCCTTGGCTCGCGCCGGGCATGAGGACGCGCGCGACGCACTGCGCTCCCGGCTTCGTCGTCACGCGCACCGCTCCGTACTTCGAGAGCGTGATGGTGATGCTGAGCGCCGGCGCCGCCGTCGCCACGTCTCCGCGCGCCTTCGCCGCGGCCATCACCTGGTAGAAGGAGCGCCAGCTCGACAGCATCCGTGCCTGGGCGGCGGCGAGCGTCATCCGGCCGGAGCACACCTCGTCGTGCGCCCACTTCTCGAGCTCGTGCTTACGGTCGGCGCTGAGCCCCTGCCCCGACTGCGGCCAGAGGTTCCGCGGATCGCGCGGATCGCCGCCGAGCCCGATCGCGAGGACGTGGTCCTCGGTGTAGCTGCCCGGATCGCCGTCGAACGCGTATGCGCCCAGCTGCTGCGCGCGCAGCTCGTCGAGGTAGGCCTGCGGCGGGGACGCACGCTCCGCGTATCCGGGCGCGCAGATCGTCGTCGTGAGGGTGTCCTGCGTCACGGCCGGATCCGCGAGCCCGGGGTTGCACTTCGGGTCGGGCGGTCCGGCCGGCGACGCGGAGCAGCGTGTCGGGAGATCCGGCGGGAGCGTCGGACGCTCGGTCGGAGTGGGTGTCGGCACGAGCGTTCGCGTCGCCAGCGTCGTCGGCGACGGCTGATCCGTCGGCTGTGAGGCTGCTCCGCCGACACACCCGGAGAGCAGCACCGCCGCTACGGCACAGGCACCCCATCTCATCCCGGGGCGCGATCCTACCTATCCGCCGAGGGTCGTGAGGAGCGATCTCGCATCGGTGTTCTTCGGGTCGAGCTGCAGCGCCTTCTGCGCGTTCTCGCGCGCGACCTCGCGGTCGCCGCCCTTCAGCGCTTCCTGCGCGATGCCGACGCGCAGCGCCGCCGTGTCCTTCCAGCGCAGCAGTCCCTGGAGGAACGTGACCGCCGCTTTGGGATCGGTGCTCTTCGACGCGATGAGGACCGCCGTCTTGTCGTACGACGGGTCGTCCTGGTACAGCGCGATCGCGCGCGCCACCTCGGACTGCGCGAGCTGCTGATCGCCGGTGAAGTCGATGGCGATCTGGGCGAGGGTCAGGTGCGGGACGGGCTCGTAGGGGCTCACCGCGATGGCTCGACGCGCCGCGTCGAGCGCCGCGGCGCGCGCGGTCGGCGCGTCGTCGCCGCTCGCGGCCTGGCCCGCGTCGGAGCGCGCGAGGTTCACCCAGTTGTTCGCCACGTACGGCGCCCGCCGCGCGGCCTCGCCGTGCGCCGTCTCCGCGTCGCGCCAGCGCAGCGCCGTCTGATCCGCCGCGCCGAGGATCGACCAGTACCGCGCGCGCCCGTTGTCGGCGGCGACGGCGGCCTGCGCGTGTTGGATCGCGCCCGCGACGTCGTGCCCGTTGAGGGCGGCCTGCGCCGCCTGTGCCTCGCGGTCCGCCACGGAGGCGCCGTACGCGAAGAACAGCCCCGCCGCGAGCGCGACGTACGTCGGCGCGTACGCGAACGGTCCCGGGCGGCGGCGCTCGCTGCTCTCGGGCACACGGGAGCCGGTCAGCGCCGCGGCCGCCCCGAAGACGACCCACGCGTACCAGTCGAGGGCTATCGAGTTCGGCGCGACGAGCCCGCTCGCCCAGTACGCCGCGGCGCCGACGAGGAGCGGAGCAGCGACGAGCGGCGAGGCGAGCAGCCCCGATGTGAAGAGGAGGACGACGCCCGCGCCGACGAGCGCGAGCTGCGTGACGAGGCCGACGACCCCGGTCGTCGCGGCGGCTTGGAGGATCCAATCGTGCGCCGAGGAGCTGAAGGTGTTGATGCCGTGGAGCTGATCCTCCTGCGGCTGCTGGTAGTGGGGGTATGCGACCGCGAAGTTGTCCGGTCCCCATCCGACGACGGGACGGTCCTTGAACGCGCTCAGCGCGTTCTCGTAGATGACGACGCGGTCCTGGACCGCGTAGCCGCCCGCGGTCGCGCGCAGTCGCGAGCCGAGCGGCGACGCGAAGACGAGCGCGATACCGGCGACGACGACGACCGCGCCGATCGCCGCGACACGGAGCACGTCGCTCCGCGTCAGACGTCCGGAGCGCAGGGCCAGCGGCGGGACCGCGACGACCGCGGCGGCGACGCCGAGGGCCGATCCGCGCGTCGCCACGACGCCCATGCCCGCGAGGAGGAGGACGACGGCGACGACGGATCCCACGCGCAGCGTCCCGCGCCGCGCCTCGGCGAAGGCCGCGATCCCCAGCGCGACGCCGAACGCGACGGCCAGGAGCTCGCCGAACGTGTCGGGGTGTCCAAGGGTCCCGAACGGGCGGCCCTGGGTGTTGAGATCCCACTTGACGGGGTCGAGGCCGGCGACCTGGAGGCCCGCGTAGCCCAGGCTCACCGCGCACGCCGCGGCCCCGACGCCGAGCAGGACCGCCCAGTCGGCACGGCCGCGGAACGCGACCGCGACCGACGCGTACAGGACGAGCATGTCGGCGACGAACGTCAGCCCCTGGTACCGGTCGCGCTCGCCGAACAGCGCGACGTACGTATTCGCCGCGAACGCGGCGGAGATCAGGACCGCGATGACGTACACGGCGACGAAGGCGTGCAGCTTCGTCCGCGGCACGATCTCGTGGCCGTAGCGCAGGACCGCGGCGACGAGCAGTCCCGCGAGGAGCCAGGCGAAAGCGTGGCTCACGATCGTCTTCGGCAGGTCGAACGCGTCGAGGCCGCGTGGATCGAAGACGAGGACGATCGCGGCGATCTTCAGCGCGACGACCAGGACGATCGCTTGGCGGAGCGTCGAGCGCTCGAAGAGCCCGCGCGCCGCGCGCCTCTGCTGTCGTAATGCCTTCCCCTTACGTGCCACCTCGTCCGAAGACTAAAAGGAACGTCCCGCCACAGAGGGCGGGACGTTCCTTACGGGGTGTGAGGAGGAGCCGCGTCTAGTCGTGATCCCCTGTCCGGGACTGCGGAGTGCTGTGGTGCTCTCCGTGCTCGCCGGACGGGCTCGCCGTCGGGCTCGGCGACGCGTTGGTCACGAGCGCCTGCGCCGCGTTGAACACGGTCTGCATCGCGGCGACGGCGTTGTTCGCGAGGTCGTTCAGCTGGGTCGCCACGTCCGTCGGTGAGGTCGAGGGCGCCGGGGTCGGCGTGGGCGAGGCCGACGAGCTCCCGTCTTCGTCGTTAGCGTCCTCGTCCTGCTCCGCGACCTTCGGGCACGCGATGGCACGCATCTCCTTATCGGTCTTCTTCGCGATCTGCTTCAGCATCTGGTCGGCCTGATGAAGGCTGTCGTTGAAGCGGCCCTCTTCTCCGCCGCGCAGCTGCATGAGGCCGGTGTGGAACTGGACGAACGCCGACTGCACCGTCTGCCGCGCGTCGTTCAGAGCCTGCGCGTTCGTCGCGCACGCGCCCTCCCCTTCGGGAGAGGGCGACGCCGACGCGCTCACCGACTCGGTCGGGGTCGCCGTCGCGGTCGGTGTAGCCGTCGGAGTGGGGGTCGGCGTGGGCGTGGGTGACGCGGTCGCCGTGGCCGTCGCCGTCGGTGTGGGCGTCACGTCGGCGACCGTGATCGTCGTTACACCGTTGCTGGTGCTGACGCTGACGAGCGCACCCGCAAGGATGAGCACGCCGGAGACGGCACCGGCCTTGGCGGTCAGAAGGAGCTCAAAGAGCTTCGCGAACATGCACGCACCTCCGCGGCGCTTGAACGACGACCGACCGGCAGGCGTTAGGCGCGCCGCGTGCGCGAGACGGGGTCAGAATGGGCGCCCGGTGCAGACAGACACACGCAGCTTGAACGCACGATGAACGAGCCGCGGAGCGAGCGCGTCGACATCGACGCCGTGCTGGCCGAGGTCCGCGAGCGCATCGAGCGCAAGCGCGCGTCCGGCGTGTACGGTCCGGAGGTCGAGGCGGCCCTGCGGCTGCCCCTCCCCGGGGGGCGGCCGCTCTTCGTCGAGGACCTCGGCGACCCCCTGCCGGCGCTGCGCGACGCCATCGAGGAACGCGTCGAGTACGACCCGCGCAGCCGCAAGCCGGTCTACGGGCGGCTCATCACGCTCGCTCGGCAGGTCGCCATCGGCCTCGTCCGCTGGTGGATCGCGGCGAAGGACGAGCGCCAGGAGCGGATCGACCGGCTCACGCTCCGCGCGCTCCTCGACCTGCGCGACCGCCCGAGCCCCGGCTTCGACGAGCGGCTGCGCAAGCTCGAGACGGAATGGGCGCGCTACCGGCGCGACGTCGTCGCCGCGGATCTCCACAGCGTGTACTTCCAGGCCCGCTTCGGCGGCGACGAGCCCGTCATCCGCGCGCAGTCGGAGCGCTTCCTCGACCTCTTCCGCGGACGCAAGCGCGTGGTCGACCTGGGCAGCGGCCGCGGCACGTTCCTCCAGCTCATGCGCGACAACGGCGTCGGCGCCTACGGCGTCGACCTCGACGAGCGGATGATCGCCACGGCGCGCGAGCGCGGGCTCGAGGTCGTCGCGGGCGACGCGGTCGAGCACCTCGCGACCCTCGCGGAGGCGAGCGTCGACGGGCTCTACGCGCGCCATCTCGCGGAGCACATCCTCCCCGGCGAGCTCGTGCGCGTCCTGCGCGAGTGCCGCCGCGTCCTCGCGCCCGGGTCGCCCATCGTGTTCGTCACGCCGAACCCGCGCACGCTCAGCGTCGGCGCGCACACGTTCTGGATGGACCCGGGGCACGTGCGCCCGATCCCTCCGGACCTCTTCCGCTTCTATCTCGAGGTCGAGGGCTTCGAGGGCGTCGAGCTCGTCACCTTCGCGCCCACCGAGGGGACGGCCCTGAGCGAGGACGTCGGCGACGAGGCGATGCGGTCGAACGTCCGGCTCCTCAACGAGACCCTCTTCGGCGACCGCGACTACGCCGTGATCGGCCGGACGCCATCCGCACGGGCGACGTGAGCGTCCCCAAGTCCTGGCGCTTCGCCGGCAAGCCGACCGCGGTCCACCAGTTCCACCCCGTGCTCGCCCCCGGCGACGCCATGTCCAACCACGTCTTCGCGCTCCGCGCGCGCCTGCGCGAGTGGGGCTACGCCTCCGACGCTTTCGCCGTCGAGGCGAAGCCCGGCGCGCCCGACGTCCTCTCGTACCGGCGGCTCTTCCGCGCGCTGCGGCCGACCGACATGCTGCTCTTGCACTTCTCGATCGGGCACGAGGTGTTCGACCAGCTGGCGAAGATCGAGGCGCGGCGCGTGCTCGTCTACCACAACGTGACGCCGCCCGAGTTCTTCACCGGGCTCAACGACCACTCCGCGGTGCACGCGCGCCTCGGGCTGCGGCAGCTCGCCGGCCTCGCGCCCCGCGTCGACCTCGCCGTCGGCGTCTCCGAGTACGACTCGCACGACCTCGGCGAGATCGGGTTCACCAACGTCGCGACGGTGCCGATCCTCATCGACTGGTCGACGTACGACGTCGAGCCCGACGCCAGCGTCCTCGCGTCGATGACGAGCCGCCGCACGCGGATCCTCTTCGTCGGGCGCATCTCGCCGAACAAGCGGCAGGACGAGCTCATCCGCATGCTCGCCTACTACCGCGCGTGCATCGACAAGGAGGCGCAGCTCTTCCTCGTCGGCTCGTTCCGCGACCAGCCGCAGTACCACGCGCGGTGCCTCGCGCTGCGCGACGCGCTCGGCCTCCAGGCCGACGTCACGTTCACGGGCCCCGTGCCCGTCGCCGGGCTCGTCGCCTACTACGCGCGCGCGTCCGTGTTCTGCTCGCTTTCGGAGCACGAGGGATTCGGCGTGCCGCTCCTCGAGGCCATGCGCCTTCGCCTGCCCGTCGTCGCGTACGACGCGGCGGCGGTGGGGGAGACGCTCGACGGCGGCGGCATCCTCCTGCCGCGCAAGGACGTCGCCGAGGCGGCGGAGGTGTGCGCGGCCGTCGTCGAGGACGCGGCGCTGCGCGAGCGCCTCGTCGCGGCCGGAGAGCGACGCGTGCGCGACTTCGCGAGCGACGCCGTGGCCGAGCGCACGCGCGAGGTCCTCGGGCTGTGACGCTGCGCTGGGTCCACCAGCTCACGCCGACCGTCGCGTACGGCGACGCGGTCGGCAACGACACCTTCGAGCTGCAGCGCCTCTTCTGGACGCGCGGCCTCGCGAGCGACGTCTTCGGCTGGGAGGCCAAGCCGCCCGTCGAGCCGTTCGTGCGAGCGCAGAGCGAGCTGCGGGGTGTGCCGGTCGAGGGCGGCGCGCTCCTGGTCCACGTCTCGATGGGCAACCCCGCGCTCAGCGAGGTCGCCTCTCTGCCGCACCGCAAGGCGGTCGTCTATCACAACATCACGCCCGAGCGCTTCTTCGAGGGCATCAGCGACCAGCTCGTCCGCCACAGCCGCCTGGGGCGCGAGCAGCTCAAGGAGCTGGCGAAGAGCGCGGAGCTCGGCATCGCCGACAGCGAGTTCAACCGCAGGGAGCTCGAGGCGCTCGGGTACCCGCGCACCGCGGTCGTCCCGATCCTCACCGACGCCGCGGCGTTCGACGTCGAGCCCGACCCGGCCGTCGCGGCGGAGCTCGCCGAGGAGCGCACGAGCATCCTCGTCGTCGGGCAGATCCTCCCGCAGAAGGCGGTCCACGACGTCCTCGACGCTTTCGCGCGCTACCGCGCGTGCGACCCCGCGGCGCGCCTCTACCTCGTCGGCCCGCACGGGATGTCCGGCCCCTACCTGGAGCGCGTGCGCGAGCAGGCGCGCCGCCTGGGCATCGACGACGCGACGCGCTTCGCCGGCGCCGTCCCCATCGAGCAGCTCGCCGCGTACTACCGCGGCGCGACCGTCCTGCTCACGCTCTCCGACCACGAGGGCTTCAACGTCCCGCTCCTGGAGGCCTGGCGCAACGGGCTGCCCATCGTCGCCAACGCCGCCGGGGCGACGCCCGAGACGCTCGGCGACGCCGGCGTGCTCATCGAGCGCAAGTCGCCCGAGACGGTCGCGGCCGCGCTGGAGGAGGTCGTGCGCGACGCCGAGCTGCGGCGGAGGCTCGTCGAGCGCGGACGCGCGCGGCTCGCCGACTTCGCGCCCGGTCGGGTCGTCGGGAAGCTCGAGAAGGCCTTCGCGCTCGTCGGCTGGACGCTCCCGCCGGCGCGGACGCGCCGCCTCGCGGTCCTTTCGAGCGACCAGCGCTGCGGCATCCACAGCTACTCGCTCGCGCTCTGCGTCGGGCTGCGCGCCAACGGGCAGGACGTGACGTTCGTCGGCGTGCGCCACCTCGACAGCGCCGACCTGCGCAAGAAGGTCTCGCACATCGCGCGCGGCGAGCCGGTCATCGTCGAGCACGAGGCGGGCATCTTCCGCGACGTGCCCTTCGTGCGCGCGCTCCTGCGCCTGCGTCTGGGCGGCCACCGCATCGTCCTCTCGCCGCACGAGCTCGAGCCGGAGAAGTTCCACCACTACCGGATCCTCACGCGCGCCATCCACTACCGCCGCCGCTACGGGGTGCCGCTCGAGATCCTCCGCGTGCCGTGGGTCGCGCTGCGCATCGCGTGGGCCTTCATCGAATACCGCGCGATCCTGCTGCTGATGGGCGGGCTGCCCGAGCGGATCGTCGTCCACTCGCTCGGATCCAAGCTCTGGTCGGGGCTGCTCGCGCGCGACGAGTCGAAGGTCGACCTCATCCCGCTCACGGTCATGCCCATCGAGGGGGTGACCCCGCCGAAGGACGCGGCCGCCAAGCGCGCGCTACGCGAGAAGCTGGGCCTGCCGGCGGATCGCTTCGTCTTCATCTCGCCCGGCTTCTTCTTCGCGCGCAAGCGCTTTCTCGAGGTCATCGCCGCGCTCCCCGAGGACGCCGTGCTCGTCCTGTCGGGGACGCGCCCGTCGTGGGACCCCGAGTACTACGACCAGGTGATGGCCTGGCTCGAGCGCAACAAGCCGGCGAACGTCGTCGTCAACACCGACTTCGACCGCACCCCCGAATACCTCGTCGCCTCCGACGCCGTCGTCCTCTACTACCGCGACATCTTCCAGAGCGCGGTCGCCGTCGAGGCCCTCTGGGCGGGGCTGCCGTGCATCTTCTCGGACATCGAGGGCTTCCGGATGTACCGCGGGGTCGGGCTCATGGCGGCGAACGACGCCGAGCTCGCGAAGGCGATGCGCGAGATCCGCGAGCCGGAGACCGCCGCGCGCCTGCGCCGGCAGGTCGCGGTGATGCGCCGCATGCTCGCGCCGGAGCGCGTCGCGCCGCGCTACCTCGTCGGGCTCTGATGCACGTCACCATCGTCTCGAGCAAGGAGCGCTGCGGCATCCAGACCTATTCGGCGGCGCTCGCGAGCGCGCTGCGCGAGCTCGGGCACACCGTCGACCTCGTCGGCATCGGCTGGTGGGACTCGCGGGCGCTGCTGCGCGAGACGGCGCGCATACCCGCGAGCTCGCGCGTGGTCATCGTCGAGCACGAGTTCGCCCTCTACCGCAACGCCGCGCTCGCCTTCGCCATCGCCCGCATGCGCCTGGCCGGCAAGCGCGTGATCCTCTCCATGCACGAGCTCGACCCGGACAAGTTCTGGAACTACCACAAGGTCGTCGCCGCGCTGCACTTCCGCCTCGGCGGCTCGCCGCTCGGCGACCTCGCGCGCATCCTCGCCGCCGTCGCCGAGGCCGCGCAGCGGATGCTCCGTTACCGCCTCACGCTGTGGCTGCTCGGCGCCTTCCCCGAGCGCATCGTCTTCCACTCGCCGCGCTCTCTCGGGAACGCCGGCCTCGTCACCGGCGACCCGCGAAAGGTGGTCATGATCCCCCATTTCGTCGAGCCGCTCCCCGGCGTCGCCGGCCCCAGCGGCGACGACGCCGCCGACGCGCGCGCGTGGGGCGAGCTGCGCGCGCAGCTCGGGCTGCCGCGGGACCGCTTCGTCTTCGTCTCGCCCGGCTTCCTGTTCCGCCGCAAGCAGCTCATCGAGGTGATCCAGGCGACCCCGCGGGACGCGCTCCTCGTCATCGCCGGGACGGAGTCGCCGCACGACGCCGGCTACCTCGAGGAGATCCGCGCTTACGTCGACGAGCATGGCCTGGAGAACGTCCGCATCGACACCGACTACGACGCGATGCCGCGCCACCTCATGGCCGCCGACGCCGTCGTCCTCTTCTACCGCGAGGGCTTCCAGTCGGGGATCGCCTCGCACGCCATCTGGGCCGAGAAGCCGTGCATCTTCTCGGACGATCCCTCGTTCGACGTGTACGAGGGCGCGGGGCTGCGCGCCAAGGACACATCGAAGCTGCGCGGCGCGATGATCGGCATCCAGCGGCCGGAGGTCGCCGAGCCGCTGCGCCGTCGCGCGCGCGAGCTCAAGCAGGATCTCTCGCCGACGGCGATGGCCGCGCGCTACCTCGAGGGGCTGTAGTGCGCATCCTCGTCGTCGCGCAGCGGTACGGCGCGGAGGTCGTCGGCGGATCGGAGTCGCACGCGCGCCTCGTCGCGGAGCGGCTCGCGCGCCGCCACGACGTCACCGTCGCCACGACGACGGCGCTCGACTACTGGACCTGGGCGACGCACTTCCCGCCGGGCGCGAGCGACCTGGGCGGCGTCCGCGTCCTGCGGTTCAACACGCTGCCGCGCGACCCGCGATACAAGGACGTCGAACGCCACGTCCTCTTCGAGGAGCACACCCTCGCCGACGAGTACGGCTGGCTTCGCGCGCAGGGGCCGCACGCGCCGCAGCTCCTCGACTTCGTCCACCGCGAGGGCCACGGATTCCAGGCGATCCTCTTCTACACGTACATCTACGAGCCGACCGCCCTCGGACTGCCGCTCGTGCCCGAGCGCGCCGCGCTGGTGTCGACCGCGCACGACGAGCTGCCGCTGCGCCTCGCGCCGTACCGCGCGCTCTTCCAGCTGCCGCGCGCGATCGGCGCGCTCACGCCCGAGGAGCTCGCGCTCATCCGGCGCGAGTTCCGCAACGACCAGGTGCCCGCGGAGATCGTCGGCATGGGCCTCGACGCGCCGCCTCGGGCGGACGCCGCCGCGTTCCGCGCGCGCCACGGGCTCGACGGTCCGATCGCCCTCTACGTGGGGCAGGTGACCGCGGCCAAAGCGGTCGACGAGCTCCTCGCGATGTGGTCGGCGTACCGCGAGGGCGGCGGCGACGGGACGCTCGTCCTGGTGGGCAACCCGATGATGGAGCTCCCCGCGCGCGACGATGTGAAGGCGCTCGGACGCGTGAGCGAGGAGGAGAAGTGGGCCGCGCTCGCGGCGGCCGACGCGCTCGTCCTTCCCTCGCACCTCGAGAGCCTGGGGATCGTCCTGCTCGAGGCGTGGCAGGTGGGGACGCCCGTCCTGGTGCCGGCGTGGAACGCGGTGACCGCCGGGCAGACGGCGCGCTCGGGCGGCGGCGCGACGTACGCCGACCGCGACGCCTTCGCGCCGGCGCTCGCCTCGCTCCTCGCGGACGGGCGCGCGCGCGGGGCGGCCGGGCGCGCGTGGGTCGAGCGCGAGTGCGCGTGGCCCGCCTTCGACGCGCGCCTCGATCGCCTCCTCGAGATGACGAAGTTCGATGCCTAGGCGTATGCGGGGGGCCGAGCCCCCCGCAAGCCCCCCGAGCTTGCTCGTCGTGGTGCAGCGCTACGGCGACGTCGCCGGCGGAGCGGAGGCGCACGCGCGGATGCTGGTGAACAAGCTGAAGCCGCACTTCGACGTCGAGGTCGCGACGACGACGGCGCTCGACTACTGGACCTGGGAGAACGCTTTGACGGCGGGGACACAGTGGGTCGACGGCGTGGCGGTCCACCGCTTCCCGGTCGCGCGGACGCGCGCGCGCTTCTTCCACTCCTACGAGCGCCGCGCCTTCGCCGGCGGCCACTCGCTCGAGGACGAGCTCGCCTTCCTGGACGCGCAGGGCCCGGTCACGCCCGAGCTCACCGAGTTCCTGCACCGCCGCGGCCGCGAGTACGAGTGCGTCCTCTTCTTCACCTACATCTACTGGACGACGGTCTTCGGCCTGCCCGTCGTCCCCGAGCGCGCGGTGCTCGTGCCGACGGCGCACGACGAGCCGGCCATCGGCCTCTCGATGTACCGCCGCGTGTTCCACCTGCCTCGCGCCATCGCCTTCAACACGCTCGAGGAGCGCGCGATGGTGCAGCGCCGCTTCGCCGACCAGCGCGTGCCGAGCGAGGTGGTCGGCGTGGGCGTCGACGCGCCGGCGTCGGCGCGGCCCGACCGCTTCCGCGAGAAGCACGGCATCGAGGGCCCCTTCTTCCTCTACCTGGGGCGGATCGTGCAGAGCAAGGGCGTGGACGCGCTCTTCGACCTGTGGTCGCGCTGGCGCAAGGCGACGGCCACGCCGGCGACGCTCGTCCTCGCCGGGCACCAGGAGATGCCCATCCTCGACCGCGCCGACGTCCGCTACGTCGGGCAGATCAGCGACGAGGACAAGTGGGACGCCTACGCCGGGTGCGCCGCCGCGCTCGTCCCCGAGGCGCTCCAGTCGCTCTCCCTCGTCGCGCTCGAGGCCTGGTCGATGGGGACGCCCGTCGTGTGCCCGGCCTCGTCGAACGTCCTCGCCTCGATGTCGCGCCGCGCCGGCGCGGGCCTGCCCTACCGCACGAGCGAGGAGCTCGGCGAGATCTGCGAGCTGCTCATCGACAAGCCCGGCGTGCGCGACGCTCTCGGGCGGGCGGGGCGCGACTTCGTCGCGCGCACCTACACCTGGCCGGTCGTCGTGGAGAAGTACCTCGACATCTTCGCGGAGGTCAGGGCCCGGAACGCGCCGCGCGCGGCGTGACCTACTTGTGCGTCATCCGGACGGTGCCGCTGGTCCCGCTGATCGAGATCTGGACCGCCGCGTTGTAGAGGGCGTTCTGCGGGTCGCTCTGGATCGTGAACGCCCAGCCGCTCGTCGCGACCAGGTCCATCGCGAAGTACCCGTTCGCGTCGGTGCGGAAGGCGCCCTTCAGCGGACAGCCCGACCGTGGTCCCGTGTACACGCACGCGTTCGCGATCGGCGCTCCCGTCGCGGCGTCGACGACCTTCGCGCCGTAGCGCACGAAGCCGGCGGGGACGGGGCCGCTCGCGTTCGCGGCGAAGAGGTAGCCGGCCCACACGTTCGGCTGCGGTGTCGGGGTCGGCGCGACGGTCGGGGCGACCGTCGGCACGGGCGTGGGAGCGGGCGTCGGCGCGACCGTGGGCGGCGCGGTCGGAGGAGGCGGCGGTGGGACCGGAGCCTCGTTCGGCGCGACGGTCGGGACAGGCGTCGGCGCGGGCGTGTCGCTCGGGAGCGCCGTGGTCGCGGTGGGCGTCGCGGTCGCGGTCTCGGCCGGGACGAACCCCGCGGCGCGCTGAGCCGATGCCGAAGGCGACGGAGGAATGGTGGCGCGCTCCATCATGGCGTCGTCTCGGTGCCCCTGACCCTGGAAGCACGACGTCAGGACGAGCGCGACCAGGATGAGGCTCCCCAGCCTTCCCACCGCTGTGTCACTCTGGGTCCGACGTGGCGACGATCGTGATCCCGTTCGACCCGATCTTGACCGTCGCAGGGCTCAGTTTCGCGTGGCACGCGATCTTCGCGCTGACCGCCATGGTGGTCGGTGCGCTCATCGGCATCCGGCTCGGTCGTCCGTTCTTCACATTCGACCAGGGCCAGTCGATCGCGCTCACGGCGCTCGTCGGCGGGCTCATCGGCTCGCGGCTCATCCACGTCATCGACTCGTGGAGCCTCTACGCGTCGGATCCGATCCAGGCGCTCGCGGTGTGGAACGGCGGCGCCGCCATCACCGGCGGCGCGATCGGCGGCGTCATCGCCGGATGGTGGATGGCGCGCCGGGTAGGCGCGCCCGCCGGGCGCGCCCTCGACGCGGGCTCGATCGGCCTCGGCGTGGGCATGGCCATCGGCCGGATCGGCGACGTCGTCAACGGCGAGCACCACGCCATCGCCTGCACCGGGCTCCCGTGGTGCGTCCGCTACACGAATGCGAACACGCTCGGGCAGACGACGCCGGTGCACCCCGCGGTCGCGTACGAGCTGCTGTGGGACCTCGCCTGCGCCGCCGTCGTCCTGTGGCTCCTCCCGCGCGCGGACCGCCTCCGCCTGAGCGGGCGCCTCATGTTCGTCTACCTCGGCCTCTACGGGGTCGGCCGCTTCGCGCTGGGGGCCGTCCGGCTCGATCCGCCCTGGCTGTTGGGGCTGCAGCAGTCGCAGCTCACGTCGCTCGTCTTCGTCGCGGCGCTCATCGTCGCGATCGCGACGCGCCCGCGGAGGGCGGCGACCTAGACTCGCGCGGAATGCGTAACCCACCGCGCCGCGGCGGCGACGGCGGACAGCACGAGCCGTTCGACATCGACTGGTCGAAGATCGACTTCTCGACGTTCGGGCGCCGCCGCTCGTCGCAGCCGCCGAGCGGGATCGTCGTCATCTTCGCCGTGCTGCTGTTCCTCTTCGTCCTCATCCCGCTCGTCGTCGGGCCGCTCATCGGGTTCTTCACCGACCTGCAGTGGTTCCGCACCCTGGGACTCGAGAGCGTGTACCTCCTGCGCTACCAGGCGGGGTTCTGGGCGTTCCTCGGCTCCTTCCTCGTCTTCTACCTCTTCGGCGCCATCAACCTCTACTTCGCGCTGCGCCCGCGGGTCCGCGCCGCCGTCGTCGTGCAGGGGCGCCGCCCCATGGGCGCGCTCGCGCTCACGCTGAAGCTGCTCCCCGTCGTCGCCGTCCCCGCGCTCTTCTTCGGCCTCGCGGGCGCGGGCGAGTGGGACACCATCCTCCGCTACCGCAACGCCGTCCCCTTCGGCGTGACCGACCCCGTCTTCGGGCGCGACATCGGCTTCTACTTCTTCCAGCTGCCGCTGCTCGAGTTCGTGCGCGGCTGGCTCCTCGCCGCCCTCGTCGTCGTCGCCATCGGCGTCGCGGTCGTGTACAGCTCGCGCGGCATCGCCGGCGTCGCGCTCGGCACGATCCAGACGCCGACGGACCTGCGCCAGGTCGGCTCGCTCGCGCGCACCTTCGCGGACCCCGCGCGCGTGCACCTCTCGATCCTCGCGGCGCTCTTCCTGGCGCTCCTTTCCGCCGGGTACGTCCTCGACCAGTTCGGACTCCTCTTCCGCCAGGAGCCCGTGCTCACCGGCGCGGGCTACACGAGCATCAACGCCCGCCTCCCAGGCCTCACGATCCTCGCCGTCATCGTCGGCATCGCCGCGGTGCTCGCTCTCGCGAACGCGTTCGCGCGCACGATCTGGCTCCTCGTCGGAGCTCTCGGGACGTGGGTCGTCGCCGCGATCCTCCTGCTCGGCGTCTACCCGGGGATCGTGCAGACGTTCGTCGTGAACCCGGACCAGATCACGCGCGAGCGGCCGTACCTCGAGCGCCACATCCAGGCGACGCGCGCCGCGTACGGCCTCGCGAACATCGACGAGTCCGCCTTCAACGTCGCGACGCAGCCGCAGCCGAGCGAGCTCCAGGCCTACCTCGATCCCTCGACCACGGTGCGCCTGTGGGACTACCGCCCGCTCCTCGACGCGTATCAGCAGCTCCAGGGGCTGCGGCAGCAGTACGCGTTCGAGGACGTCGACGTAGACCGCTACCAGCTCACGGGCGCGGAGCGCACCGTCATGCTCTCCGCGCGCGAGCTCGACGTGACCCGCCTCCCCTCGGAGGCGCGCACGTGGCAGAACGTCCACCTCGTCTACACGCACGGCTACGGCGCCGTGCTCACGCCGGTCAACGCGGTCACGAGCGAGGGGCTTCCGTCCTTCTCCCTTTCGGACATGCCGCCCATGGGCTCACCCGCGATCACGCGGCCGCAGATCTACTACGGGCAGCAGGTGCCGAACTACGTGGTGATCGGCACGACGCAGGACGAGTTCGACGGCGCGGACAAGAGCTCGCGCTACGCCGGCGGCGGTGGCGTCGGCGTCGGGACGCTGTGGGACCGCATCCTCTTCGCGGTGCGCTTCGGCGACGGGAACCTGCTGTGGACGCCGCAGCTGCAGCCGGACAGCCGCGTCCTGTTCCACCGCGACATCACCGAGCGCGCGCGCCTCATCGCGCCCTTCCTCACCTTCGACGCGGACCCCTACCTCGTCATCGCCGACGGACAGATGTACTGGATCCAGGACGCGTACACGACCGGCGACGGCTACCCCTACAGCGTGTTCCGCGGGAGCTTCAACTACATCCGCAACAGCGTGAAGGTCGTGACGAACGCGTACGACGGCAGCGTCACGTTCTACGTCGCGGATCCGACGGATCCGATCATCCGCACGCTGCGCAACATCTACCCCCAGCTCTTCTCGAAGACCCTCGACGACATGCCGCCGTCGCTCCGCGCGCACGTCCGCTACCCCGAGGACATGTTCCGCATCCAGGTCGACGTCTTCTCGACGTTCCACATGACCGACCCGCAGGAGTTCTACAGCCGCGGCGACGCGTGGCGCGTCGCGAACGAGCTCCTCGCGCAGGGCGGCGCCAAGACGCCGGTGCAGCCGTACTACGTGACGACGACGCTGCCGGGATCGACGCAGAACGAGTTCGTCCTCTTCGAGCCGATGACGCCCGCGGCGGGCGACCGCGACAACATGGTCGCCTGGATCGCCGGACGCTCCGACGGCGCGGGCTACGGCAAGCTGCGCGTCCTCACCTTCCCGCGCGACCGCGTCATCTACGGTCCGCTGCAGATCGACGCGCGCATCGACGCCGACTCCTCCATCCGGCAGCAGCTGAACCTGCTGTCCGTGGGGTCCGGCAACACCAGCGTGATCCGCGGCAACCTCCTCGTCCTGCCCGCGGGGAACTCGTTCCTCTACGTCGAGCCGATCTTCGTGCAGGGCGGCGAGGGGAGGATCCCCGAGCTGCGGCGCGTCATCGTCGCGACGCAGGACCGCGTGGTCATGCAGGACACCTTCGCCAAGGCGCTCACCGACGTCTTCACGCAGACGATCAGCGGCGCGCCGCCCGCGCCGCCGCCGCCCGGCGCGTCCGCCTCGCCCGCGCCGTCGGCGTCGCCGGGCACGAAGCCGTCGGGCACGCCGTCGCCCGCGCCCGCCGGCGCGCAGACCGTCGCGCAGCTGGTGAAGCAGGCGTCGGATCAGTTCGACGCGGCGCAGGCGGCCCTGCGCGGCGGCGACTTCGCCGAGTACGGCCGCCAGATCGCGCAGCTCCAGGACACCCTGGGGAAGCTGCGCGCCGCGACGGGGCAGTGACGCCGGCGGACCCGCTCGCGCATCTCGGGCTGCGCGACCCGGCGCGCTTCCTCGCCGCGTACCGCGCGGCCTTCGGCTCCATCCACGGCGCCTTCACCATCGACGCCGCGCTCCTCTTCTTCATGTACGGCGGGCTCCTCGCCGAAGCGGACGTGCGCGGCGCGACGTGCGAGATCGGCGTGCACCAGGGGCTCTCGGCGATCGCGGTCGCCGCGCTGCGCGGCGAAGGCGCTCTCTTCTACGGCATCGACACCTTCGGCGCGCCGCGCGACATCGAGGCATCGGGCGGCATGAGCGGCGACGACCGCGCCTTCCGCGCGAACATGTCGCGCTTCTACGCGGACACGTCGTTCGTGCGCGTCATCGCCGCGGATTCGCGGACGGTGGCGCCGTCGCGCGTCGAGGGCTGCTCCTTCTTCCACGTCGACGGCGGTCATTCGGCCGATGAGACGAAGAGCGACCTCGCGCTCGCGGCGGAGGCGACGGTCGAAGGCGGCCTCGTCGCGCTCGACGACTACTTCAACCCCTCGTTCCCCGGCGTCTCCGAGGGCGCCGTGCGCTTCCTCGCCGAGCGCCGCGGGGCGCTCGTGCCCCTCGCCGTCGGCCACAACAAGGTGATCTTCCAGCGCGCGCCGCCGACCGGCGACCTGAACGCGCGCGTCGCCGAGCGCTACGCCCGCCTCCCGCACACGCGGGCCGTCTTCGACGGCGCGGAGGTCCTCGTCTTCGGCTCGGCCGTCGCTCCCCACGTCGACCTCGACCGCTCCACGCCCGCGCGTCTCGTGACGCGCGACGTGACGCTCCGCGCGGAGATCCGCCCCCGCGTGCGGCTGCTCGAGGCCGCGCCGGGCGCGGTCGTCGACCTGCCGCTGCGGATGTGGAACCGCTCGGACATCCCGTTCGCCTGGAGCGACGCGCCGTTCGGGCTGTCGTACCAGCTCTACCGCGCCGACGAGAGCGTCGAGCGATACGAGAACGCGCGCCTGTGGTTCTTCCCGCCGCTCGACCCCGGCGTCGACCGCGAGATGGTCGTCCCCGTCGTCGCGCCCGAGCGCCCGGGCGACTACGTCGTCGCCGTCGACGTCGTGTGGGAGGGCATCTGCTGGCTGCGTGAGCGCGGCAGCGCGGTGCCGCGCGTGCCGCTGAGGGTCGAGTAGGCCGCCCGCGGGAAGCACGGCACGAAGCCTGCCGATACGATCGTCCGTAGTGCGTGTCGTCGTATTGGGCGGGGGGATGTGCGGGCTCGCGGCGGGCATGCAGCTCGCCGAGAACGGCCAGGAGGTCACCGTCCTCGAAGCGCAGCACTTCCTCGGCGGACTGGCGACCACGCTGCGGGGCGCCAGCGGCGCCGGATTCGACTTCGGTCCGCACGCCTATCACGCGCGCAACGAGCGCGTGCTCAGCATGTTCAAGACGATCGCGCACGACGGCTTTCCGGCGCAGCCGAAGAACGTGCGCATCAAGTTCCGCGGGAAGTACTACAAGTACCCGCTCGAGGCGGTCGACCTCGCGCGCAGCATGGATCCCTTCCTCGCGGCGAAGGCCTTCTATCACTACGTCGGCGAGGTCATCCGCCGGAAGATCCGCCCGCGCGAGCTCGTCTCGGCCGAGGATTGGGTCGTCCAGGCGATGGGGCGCACGCTGTACGGGCTCTTCTTCGGTCCCTACACCGAAAAGGTCTGGGGCATCCATCCGTCGCTGATGGCGGCGTCGTTCGCGCAGCACCGCATCCCGCACATCTCGCTGTGGAAGGTCGTCACGACCTCGCTGCGCAAGGGACACGCGAAGATCAGCGGGAGCGAGCATCGCTACGCGCCGCTCGTCATCGAGCTCTACTACCCGCCGAAGGGCGCGGGCCTCATCAGTCAGCGCCTCGCGGAGCGCATCCGCGCGAAGGGCGGCGAGGTGATGACGGGCACGCTCGTCACCGGCCTCGAGACGAAGGACGGCCGCGTGACCGCGGTCCGCTACCGGCGCGTCCCGCCGACCGGGACCGACGGGCAGCTGTGCCTGCTCGCCAGCGGCGTCGAGCCGGGCCTCGACCCGTGGCGCCTGAACGGGACGCCGGGGCCCGAAGAGCGCATCGAGTGCGATGCCGTCGTGAGTTCGCTCCCGCTGCCGGCGCTCTTCACTCTGCTCGGCGACGCCGTCTCGCCCGAGGCGACGGCGGCGGCGAAGCACCTGCGCTTCCGCGCGCTCAACATCGTCGGCCTCCGGGTGAAGAAGCCGAAGGTGCTGCCCGCGCAGTCGGTGTACTTCCAGGACAAGACGTTCAACCGCGCTTCCGAGACGCGCCACTACGGCGGCACCGAGGTGTGCGCCCCCGACGAGACGGTCGTCCTGTGCGACATCACCTCGGAGATCGGCGACGCGATCTGGAACGCCGATCCGAAGGAGCTGGGACGGAAGTGCGCCGAAGAGCTCGCGGCGGAGGGCTTCCTCGACCCGGCGGACGTCGTCGAGTCCGTCGTGCTGCGGACGACCTTCGGATATCCGGTCTACGTCGTCGGATACGAGCGGGCGATCGACACGCTCACATCGGAGCTCATGGGGATCGAGAACCTCCTCACGGGCGGTCGACAGGGCCTGTATAAGTACGTCGACATGGACATCGCCTCCGAGATGGGGCTGTCGATGGCCGACCACATCCTCTCCGGCAGGACCAAGCAGGAGGCCGTTGGAGCCATCCCTTACGAGGATCGTCTCTTCGCGTGACCGACACGCTCAAGGTCGGCGTCATCGGCGCCGGCTACTGGGGCCCCAACCTCATCCGCAACTTCAACGACTCTCCCAGCTCCGACGTCGTCGCCGTCGCCGACCTCCAGCCGCAGCGCCTGGCGCCGATCCAGAAGCGCTACCCGAGCATCCACATGACGACCGACCACCGCTCGATCCTGGCGGACCCGAAGGTCGAGGCGGTGGCCATCGCGACGCCGATCTCGACGCACCGCGCCTTGTGCGAGGAGGCGTTCGCCGCCGGGAAGCACGTGCTCGTCGAGAAGCCGCTGGCGGGGACGGTCACGGACGCGGAGGCGATCGTCGCCGCGGCGAAGGCGGCGGACCGGACGCTCATGGTCGGGCACACGTTCGTCCACAACCCGGCGGTCGGCGCCGTGCGCGCGATCATCGAGCGCGGCGAGCTCGGCGAGATCCACTACATCGACAGCCAGCGCGTCAACCTCGGGCTGCACCAGTTCGACTTCAACGTCCTGTGGGACCTCGGTCCGCACGACGTCTCCATCACGCTCCACTGGCTCGACCAGGAGCCGCGGTGGGTGCAGTGCGTCGGCGGCTGCTTCGTCCAGGACGACATCGAGGACGTCGCCTGGCTCACCATCGGCTTCGCCTCCGGCGCCATCGCTCACGCGCATCTGTCGTGGCTCGCCCCGGGGAAGATCCGCACCATGACCGTGATCGGCTCGCGGAAGATGGCGATGTACGACGACCTCATGCCGGTCGAGAAGGTGAAGATCTTCGACCAGGGCGTCGAACGGCTCGACCCCGACGAGCTGCGACGCGCCTACCGCGCCGGCGACATCCACAGCCCGCGCGTCCCGATGACCGAGGCGCTTCAGGTCGAGGTGACGCGGTTCGTCGAGTCGGTGCGGACGGGGAAGCCGTCGATCTCGGACGGCGAGGCGGGGCTGCGCGTCGTGCGCGTCCTCGAGGCCGCGTCGCGGTCGCTGTGCGCCAAGGGCGCGCGCGTCGAGCTCGCTTGAGCGAGCGGTTCCCCGGCGCGTTCGTCCATCCCTCGGCGTCGGTCGAGGATGGCGTCGAGATCGGCGCCGGCTCGCGCGTCTTCATCAACGTCCAGATCCGGACGGGTGCGAAGATCGGCCGCGACTGCATCCTCGGGAAGGACGTCTTCGTCGACGCGGGCGTCACGATCGGCGACCGCGTGAAGATCCAGAACGGCGTGTCCGTCTACCGCGGCGTCACGCTCGAGGACGAGGTGTTCCTCGGGCCGCACTGCGTGACGACGAACGACCTGGACCCCGCGTCGGTGACGCCCGACGGCCGGCTCAAGACCGAGGCCGACTGGCGCCTCGGCGAGACGGTCTTCCGCACCGGCGCCCGGATCGGCGCCGGCGCGATCGTCGTGTGCGGCGACCCGCGGCGGGAGATCGGGCGCTGGGCCCTCGTCGCCGCCGGAGCGGTCGTCGCGCGCGACGTCCGCGACTTCGAGCTCGTCGCCGGCAACCCCGCGCGCCCGCTGCGCTACGTTTGCCCCAGCGGCCTCGACCACGAGGTCGCCATGGTGGCGAACGGCACGAGCGGAGCTGCGCGTCCGGTGTGCCGCGTCTGTCAGAAGATCCTGTATGAGGTGGTACGGAGATGACCCTTACGAAGACGAAGATGCAGATCCCCCTCGTCGACCTGCGCGCCAACTACGCCGGCATCAAGGACGAGGTCCTCGCGGCGATCAGCGGGATCCTCGATGGGATGCAGCTGACGATCGGGCCGAACGTGCGCGCCTTCGACGAGGAGTGGGCGCGCTACTGCGGCGTCAAGCACGCCGTCGGCGTGGGCTCGGGCACGGACGCGCTCCAGCTCGCCATCCGCGC
>JAGWSB010000026.1 GCA_028876375.1 Chloroflexota bacterium
GACAACGCGCTGTACTCGGCGAAGCGTGCTGGTGGCGGACGGATCGTGCTCGTCGGCGAGGACCCCGTGGTTCTCAGTTAGCTCGACCGTCCAGCTTCAGATGCTGGCCGCCTTTCGATCCGGCGCCAGGGCGGCACCCACCGCGCCGCTGGATCTTCGACGCGGTCCGCTCAACAGTTAGGGCGTCTCAAGCTCGGATGTCTGAATCCGCCAGTCGGCGAGGCTCACACTCGGAAGACGCACGTCTGCCCGCCACTCATTCACGAGCGTCAGGACTTGTCGCAGATCAAGTACGGAACCTTCGGCGAGCTTTGCGTCGTCACCATCAGAATCCTTTGCGCGCACGCGCCAGCGAGGCTCGGTCTTGTGTAGCTCTATGTAGAGCTCCTTGTAGATTCTGTTCGCGGGATCCCTCTGTGGTCGGACCGACCATGCGTACACGTCGGGCCACTCGGTGAATGAAACCTCAATCGCCGCAGGTCCATCTGTCTGGCGAATCTGCTCGACGAGAGCCTCGAACCCTGCTTGAGGCGGGCGTTCTGCACTTGCGCGCAAGCCTAGTTGGTACCCGCCACTTGTTCGCTGACGATCTCGGCTGGCTCGGGACCGCCACTTGATCGCTGACATCCCGCAGCTCTCAGCGCCCGCGACGTACGAGGGGGTGTACCACGCGCTCGGGGGCGTCGAAGGGGAAGCGGCTCACGATCTCCGTCCCCAGCCACACGCGGATCTCGCCGATGCCGGTGGAGAGCGTGGCGACGACGTACTGGTTCGCCGCACGCCGGCCGAGCCGCAGCTGCTGGTCGATCAGACGCAGGCGGCCGTGCTCGTCGACGCGCCGGACCCAGCTGATGCGGCCCCGCGCCAGCGGCAGGCGGATCTCACCCTGGGCACCGCGGTGATCGTCGATCGAGAAGCGTCGCGGCGGTCGCGGCAGCGCGCCGTCGAGCGAGGCCAGGAGCGCCGCGGGGAAGCGCGTGCCGTGCTGGGCGACGCTCAGCTTGGGATGGGGGCGCGCCTCCATGTACCAGCGATCGAAGCGCGCCGAGACGCGCGCCAGGCGCGCGAGCCCCGGGCAGTCGAAACGATGCAGCACCCGCGCCTGCCAGAGGGCGTTGTAGCTCTCGACGTCGGCGTTCCGGCCAGGCTCGCCCTCGGGGATGAAACGCACTTCGGCGCCGAGAAGGAGCGCGAGGCGCACCGGCTGGGTGAAGATGTGGCGCTGCCCGGGCAGCCCCGCGAGGGCCGACTCGTTGTCGACCTGCCAGATGCGCGGGATCCCCAGGGCCGGCCAGGCGATCTCGGCCAGGTAGCGGCAGAAGCTCTCGCCGCTCTTGTCGGGGAACTGGAAGCTCGCCGCGCCGCCCCCGGCCACGTCGACGGTGTGGAAGCTATAGAAGCCTTCGGGTCCCCTGGGGGTGCGCAGGTGCCGCGGACCGACGAGGTCGGTCTGCTGCAGGTCGCCGGGACGACGCGCCATCGGCGCGGGATACGGCTCGGCCGGTGGCCGCGGCGCCGGCCGCGCGACGCGGGCGGTCCGACCATGACGTGCCAGGACGCGCTCGATGGTGCGGCGCGAGGGCAGTGGCCGCACCCGCGCCAGCTCGAGCTCCCAGGCCACCGCGTCGGAGCCGACGCCGGCGAACCCGCGGCCGCGGGCGCGACGCTCGAGCCGCTCCCGCGCCGCGACGATCGCGCGCACGACACGCGCCGACGTCGTCCAGGGGTGGTGCCGCGGCGCGTGCGAGCGGCCCACCAGTCCGGCCGCACCCAGCTCATCGAAGCGACGCCGCCACTTCGAGAGCCAGTCCCGGCTCCGTTCCAGGCGACGCAGCACCTCGCTCGGACGCACTCCTTGGTCCAGCAGCTCGATCGCTTTGCGGCGGCGCGACTCTTCGTCCATCCCGGCCTCCCCGACGTGTCCTCGTCGCGGAGGCTGGGCATCACCGGACCGGGATGTCAGCGATCAAGTGGCGGTCCGAGTGTCAGCGAACTTCTGTCGGGAACCCCCTAGTCCAGGTACATCAGCTTCGCCGGGTTCTGCGAGATCATCGTCTTGACGTCCTTGGGCTTCACGCCGAAGCCGAGGAGCGCGCGGACGAAGATGCGCATCCCGTCGATCGAGTTCACGTGCATCACCTGGCCGAAGTCGCTGGCGATGACGCAGCGCTCCGGCCCGATCTCCTGCACGACCTTCACCGTCTCGAAGGGGTCCGCGACCGGCTGGTAGATGCTCGGGATCATCGGCTGGCAGTACGTGCCGACGTAGACGCCGAGGTCGGCGAGCCGCTTCATCTCGTCGAGGAGCAGCTTGTTGAGCTCGAGGAGCGGGTGGTCGAGGACGCAGCGGGCGCCGATGTCCTTCGCGAGCTTCGCGAGCGGCAGCAGCTCGATGAAGTCGGTGTGGCCGAGGCCGATGCCGACGCGCTTCTCCGCCGCCATCTCCATGATCTTCTTGACCTCGGGGAGCACCGTCCCCGTCGACTCGTCGACGAGGCGCACGCCCTCGTGATCGGGCTGCCCCGCCCCGCGCCAGAAGCCCTTCGAGGTGAAGGTCGGGAACCAGATCATCTTCACGTTCGGGTACTGGAGGGCGACGCGGACGTATTCGGCGTTCATGCCGTGGCACGTGCCCGCTCCGCCGTAGATCTCGACGCGGTGGTCGAGCTTCCCCTCCTCGACCAGGTGGTCGACGTGGCGCTGCGCGAGGTAGGCCGCGTTGGCGCTGACGTTCCAGTGGTCCTTGAACGCGAGCGCGCGCATCTTCGCCTTCGAGGCGTCGATGGCGACCTCGATCATGTCCTGCGCGCGGTACACGAAATCCGGGAAGGCGTGGACGTGGTTGTCGATCGCGCCTTCCATGATCTCGTTCTCGATGCCGGGATGGATCTTGGCGATCTCCGGGCTGTCCTTGAGCATCTGGTAGAAGTAGTCCTTGACGTTCAGCTCCTTGACGCGCCGGACGGTGAGAACGCGGCCTACGAGGTGGTCGTCACACATTCCCTCTTCTCCTCAGAAAGCTTTCGTGTACAAGCGCTCGGGATCGATGACCTCGCGGATGAGACGCAGCTCCTCGGCCGTCGGCGCCTCCGTCGTCGGCACGCGCTCGGGGATATCGAGCGCGAAGCCGGTCGCGTCGCGCAGCTCGTCGCGCCCGATGCCGGGGTGGACCGAGCGCACGACGAGGCGGCGCGTGGAGGGGTCGACGCCGAACACGCACTTGTCGGTCAGCACGCTCCGCACGCCGCGCCCCGGGTCCGTCAGGTGCGCCACCTTCTCGACGAGCTTGCGGCGCTCGTGCCGGATGATGAGGATCGTCGAGCGCGCCAGCGACGCGATGTCGTTGGCGCCGCCGCCGCCGCCGAACCTGCGGATGCTGCCGTCCTCGCGGCGCACCTCCGTGGCGTTCGCGTTGCCGTAGGCATCGACCTCGAGGGCGCCGAGGAAGCCGACGTCGACCAGACCGCGGTGGAGGAGCTTTCCCATCACGTCGACGAACCCGCCCATGACGCTCGCGCCGTACCAGTGGCGCGGGTCGGCGTTGCCGACGCCGAACTCGACCGGCCGCGGGTCGGCGAGGCCGATCTCGTTGAGGACGACGAGGCCGCGGGCGTGCGTGCGCTGCGCGAGCGCCGCGGCGACCTGCGGGATGCCCAGGCCGACGAACGCGAGCTCGCCTTCGCGGAGCTCGCGCGCGCCGGCGACGACCATGAGCTCCGACGTCGTGAACGCGCCGGTCCGGGTCGCCATCAGTAGCCGAGGCGGCCGTCGGCCGCGAGCGCGGCGAGCTTCGCCTCGCCGCCGACCGCCGCCAGGTACGCCGCGTGGTCGGTCGAGCGGACGTAGCGCTCGACGTACTCGTCGAAGGTCCGCTGCGACCGCGTCGCCTCGGCGTAGAGCCGCAGATGATCCGCGTCGTAGTCGTAGCGCCGGTACACCGCCGTCGGATGCGCGGCGAAGGGCAGGTGGACGAGCGCGCTCGTACGGAACGACGGCACGAGCGTGAGCTCGGGCATGGCGGTGATCTCGCCTCGTTCCACGATCTCGTCGGCGACGACGATCACACGCTTCGCCGCCGCGACCGCCTCGTCGTTGTCCCAGCGGGGACCGAGGACGCGCGCGTTCCCCTCGGCGTCGGCGACCTGCGCGTGCACGACGGCGACGTCCGGGACCAGCGCCTTGACCAGGACGAGCGCGCCGCCGCCGAAGGGGTCGCGCTCCTCGCGCGCGATGCCGGCGGCGACGAGCGGCGGCAGGAGATCGGAGTCGAGCATCGAGCGGACGGGCATGTACGGCAGGCCGAGCGCGCCGGCCATGTAGCGGAACGTGAGCGCGAGGCCCGACATGTACTCGATCGCGACGCTGCGGCGCTCGACCGCCTCGTTGACGCGGCCGAGCTGGCCGAAGCGGTCGAGCGATCCGCCGCTGTAGACGACGCTCTCGACGCACCCCGCGCCGACCAGGAGGTCGGCCTCGATCCCCAGGATGCACGCGGAGATGTGCAAGCCGCGCACTCTTCGGCGGACGAGCTCGTGGACGAGCGCCGTCGCGTTGCGAGCGATCGCGAAGCCGCCGAGGGCGACGTGATCGCCGTCGTGAATGAGGGCGGCGGCCTCCGCGAGCGACACGATCTTGCTCATCGCGCTCCGTGCCCCGGCCACACGACCATCCGTCGGGGAGGGTACCTGCCAAGATCGTCGGCCGCACGTATGCTGCGCGCGTGCTCTGGGACGTCGAGTTCAACTCGGGAGCCTTCTATCCCGCGCGGACGGACATCCGTCTCGCCGAGATCGCCGAGGAGCGCGGATTCGACGCGGTGTGGAAGGGCGAGTCGAACAGCACCGACCCGCTGGTGCTCCTCTCGGGGATGGCGACGCGCACGAAGCGGATCAAGCTCGGGACGGCCATCTACCACGTCTACGGACGCAGCCCGGTCACCCTCGGCATCCAGACCGCGACCCTCAACGACCTGTCGGACGGACGCGTGCTCCTCGGGCTCGGCGTGGCCAACAAGAACATCGCCGGCTGGCACCAGGGAACGTTCGACCGTCCGCTGCGCCGGATCCGCGAGTACGTCGAGGTCGTGCGCGCCGTCGCGAGCGGCGACAAGGTCGACCACGACGGTCAGCTCTACCCCGTGCGCGGGTTCAAGCTGTCGTGGCGCCCGTCGCATCCCGAGACGCGCATCTACTACGCCGGGCTCGGGCAGAAGATGACGCACCTCGCGGGGAAGATCGCCGACGGGATCATCCTCAACATGGCCAACCCGGCGAAGATCCGCGAGATCGTCGCGAACGTGCGCGCCGGCGCGACGGAGGCCGGGCGCGACGCGGGCGCGGTCGACGTCTGCGTGAAGGTCCGCGTCGCGATGAGCAAGGACCGCGAGCTCGCGAAGCGCAAGCTCAAGCAGGTCCTCACCTTCTACAACATCTCCGACCACTACAAGGACATGGTCGCGGACGAGGGCTTCGCCCAGGAGGGCATCGCGATCCGCGCCGCGTACGCCAGCGGGGGGTTCAAGGCGGCCGCCGCGGCCGTTCCCGACCACATGCTCGAAGGGCTCCCGCTCGTCGCGGCCACCTCGGTGGACGAGGTGCGCGAGCGCATCGCGCCGTACGTCGAGGCCGGCGCGACGCGGCTGAACATCCCGTTCGTCCCCTGCGGCGGCGACGCGGGCACGGAGGCGGAGGCCTTCCTGCGCGCCTGGCGCTGACCACCGCGAACGCGGAGAGCCGTTGCGCATCCGTCGTGAGGACCAGCGGACCCGTGCGGAAGGTCACGACGTCGGAGACCTCGGCCGCGGCGTTCGGCCCACCTCGGACACCGGTCGGCGGTGAGCAGCGACCCTAGAGCGACGCCCTCTCGGGATGCGATCCTCACGTCAGCGAAAGCTGTTCGTGAGGTGACCAATGTGAGCGTCGTGCACGTCGTCGATCGGTTCGGCGGAGGAGAGCGCGTGGGCTGTCCGCTCCAGGGCCGCGACGTGGACGTCGACGAGTGCCAGGGCTGCCCGAGGCTCAAGGAGATCGACCTGGGGGCGGACGTCCCGTACGTCGCCTGCGACCCCCCGATGCCGCGCTGGTGGCTGCCGGAGCTCGCCGCCTGACGAGCTGAGGTCAGGCCGGCGACGCGACCGTCGGCTGCGCTCGCGCACCGCGGTGGGTGGCGACGAACGAGCCGAGCAGGATGAGCACGAACCCGGCGGCGATGCCGAGGGTGAACGGCTCGCCGAGCAGGAGCACGCCGAGGACGATCGCCACCGCCGGATTGAAGTACGTGATGATCGTCCCGCGGACGGACCCGACCTCGCGGATGAGCGCGAAGAACAGCAGGAACGCGAGGGCGGTGCACACCAGGCCGAGGCCGACGACCGCGCCGATCGCGCGCGCGGACGGGAACGCCGGTGGGAGCTGCGCGAGGGTGAGCGGCAGATACACGAGCGCCGCGATGCCGAGCGAGGCGGCGATGACGCCGACCGACGGGGCGCCGCGCAGCTGGCGCCCGATGATCATCGCGCCGAGCGCATAGCCGACCACGACGAGCCCGACCTCGCCGACCGCGAGGAGGTCGTCCGTCGCGACGTCCAGCCCGACGACGAGTCCGACGCCGACGAACCCGACGATGAGGCCCGCGATGCCGCGCAGGCTCGGGCGGTCCTCGTGGCCGAAGACCCACGCGATGACGGAGCCGACGAGGGGAACGCCGGCGACGAGCAGGCCCGACAGCGAGCTCGAGAGCCTCGTCTCGGCGTGTGTCAGGAGGATCCACGGAGCGCCGATCTCGACGAAGGTGTAGACGAGGACGTTGCGCCAGTGGCCGCGCAGCGCGCGGAGGTCGCCGCGCACGGCCGCGAACGGCACGAGGAGCGCGGCGCCCAGCGCCGTGCGCCCGAAGACCACGGCGGCCGGCGGCAGCTCCGCGACCGCGACCTTGATGAGCAGATAAGGGATCCCCCAGATGAGGGCCATCGCGGCAAAGAGCGCCCATCCGCGCGGCGTCATGCTCTAAGGGAGCTCGGCCGGCTCGGACACACGCAGGAGCGAAGGCTCCGCCGCGCCTTCGGCGGGCACGAACCACGACTTCGACAGCGCCGCGGGCACGACGACGATGAGCGTCCCCACGGCGCCGGCGAGGTAGAGGCCCGGGATCCCGATGACGGCGGCCACGGCGGACCCGATGATGGGGCCGAAGCCCCATCCCAGGTTCTGGGCCGCGGCGAGCGCGCCGAACGCGCGTCCCTCCGCTCCGTCGGGCGCGCCGGCGCGCGTGAGGACCGCGATCGCCGACGTCATCCCGGCGAGCCCGACGCCGATGAACAGCCGGAAGAAGAGGAACACCAGGGCGTCCGGCACGAGAGCCTGCGGGACGAGGCCCACGGCGATGACGACGAGCGACACGACGAGGAGCCGGCGGCTGTCGTGCCGATCGGCGATGCCTCCGAGGATCGGCATCGCGACGGCGGCCGCGAGCGCGCTCACCGCGAACGCGAGGCCGATCGCGACCTCCTCCGACAGCCACTCCGGCCGGTGGAGATCCTGCACGTAGATGGCGATGAGCGGCACCGTGCCGGAGTAGGCGATCTGGATGAGCGACCCGACGATCATGACCCCTCTCAGGCCGGGCCAGGCGAACGGCGCCATCAGGTCGCGGAGGCCGCCGCCGACGCCGGCGCGGACGGGCGGGGACGCCGTGATCGGCGCGTCCTCGACCAGCGCGACGATCGCGACGGTGCACGCCGCGAGCAGCAGCGCGCCGACGAGGAAGGAGCCACGGACGCCGATGACGAGGATGACGATGCCGCCGAGCACCGGCCCGATGAGGTTCCCCACCTGGATGGCCGCGTTCATGAGCCCGATCGCCCAGCCCGTTCGCTCCTTCGGAGCGATCGCGGCGACGAGCATCGCGCCCGCCGTGTTCGTTCCCGCGAGCGCGCCCTGGAGCATGCGCGCGGCGATGAGCTGCCAGACGTTCGCGACCGCGGCTTGCAGCGCCAGGGCGATGGAGCCGGCGCCGACGGCGCGCACGAACATGGTCTTGGCGCCGAAGCGGTCGGCGAGCATCCCCCACAGCGGCGACGCGAGCGCCATGACGATCCCGCCCATCCCGATGGCCAGGCCGCTGAACAGCTCGAGCTGGGATGGATCGGTCACGCCGAGGTCTTGGATCAGCAGAGGGATGAACGGGAAGGCGAAGTTGAAGCCGACCAGGATCGCGATCTGCGTCAGGGAGACGACCTGGACGGTCCGCTGCCAGTGGGACGCGGTGCTAGATCTCGGCATCCGGGGACGTCCATGACACCACATCGAACGCGCCCGCGTCTGCCTCCGCGGGCACATTCGACGCGGTCAGAGGCGTCTCATGTGCTCGCGCGGCGGTAGAATCCTTGCGACTCGACCCCGAACGCGCGGTTGAATCTCGCGCGGTAGTTCTCCATCGCCAGCGCGCACACCAGCTCGACGATCTCCTCGTTCGTGAAGCGCGCGCGCACGTCGGCGAAGACCTCATCGCTCACGCTCGCGGGCGTCGTCGACATCGCCTCGGCGAGGCCGAGCGCGGCCTGCTCGCGGTCGTCGAAGAGACCGCTCTCGCGCCAGCGCGCGACGGCGTCGATCTTCTCGGCTGAAGCGCCACCTTTGCTGCTCCCGACAGCATTCGTGTCCATTCAGAAGGGGCAGCCGACCATCTGCGCGACGCGCAGCATCGCGAGCGAGCGCAGCCCCGGCGGAAGCTTTCCGCTGCGCGCGGGCGCGCCGCCGATGGCGCGGCTCGCCTCCAGGACCGGCGGGCAGTACGCCTGGATCCCGGCCGAGGCCGAGGGGACGCCGAAAGCGCGCTCGGCCTGCTCGAGCATCGGCCGGATCGCGTCGGGCACTTCGTCCTTGGTGAGAGGTCGCAGTCTGAGCATGCCATCCACCTCCGCATGCCCAGCCTAGTACGAGGTCGGTCAGTCCGGCCGGTAGTCGACGCAGTCGATCCACTTGAACGGCGAGCCGCTGGCGTCGTGGTACTCGCGCACGATCTCGCTCGTCGTGGGGTCGACGATGAGGATGCGGTCGTTGAAGTCGTCGCTGATGGCGACGCGGTTCGAGGCGATGACCGTCGCCGAGGACGGGCTCACGAGCTTGCCGCCGTCGTCGAACTTCCACAGCACCGTACCGTCCGTCGCGAGACGCAGCACCTGGCCGGGCTGCACGTAGTCGGCGACGAGGATGGTCCCGTCGGAGAGCGGGACCGCGTCGGAGGGGTACTGCGTCGGCGAGCGGAACGCCCAGCGCACCGTTCCGTCCGGCGCGACCCGGTCGATCCACTGCCCGTTGATCTCCGTGACGACGACGTCGCCGTTCGCGGTCGGGAAGGCGCCGTTCGGCGAGGAGAAGCGGCTCGGCGGCTTGTGCGCGCACTTGCCGTCCCCGAGCTGGCCGAGGCGGTGCCCGTCCTCGCCCGAGACGCGCACGACGCGGCAGTTCTTGATGTCGGCGATCCACACGACGCCGTCGAGCCCCTGGACCGAATCGTCGGGGCCGGAGAATCCGGTGTCCCCGCCGCCGGGCTTGCTCGGCGTCCCGATGTGCCACTTCACCGACTTCGTCGCCATGTCGATGGCGATGACCGTGCTCGTCGGATCGGAGTTCGCGAAGATCGTCCTTCCGTCGACGCCGTAGTACGCGTCGTCCCACGCCGCGTAGGCGTTCGCGGCGGGATCGGTCCCCGCGCCGAACGACCACGTCGTCTTCCCGTCGGGGTCGATCTCGACGAGGCGCAGGTTGCCGCGGTCGGTGACCAGGAGGTGGCCGGTGAACGGCACCCCCGCGGGCAGCGGCGGCAGCGCCCACGCGCCGCCGGGGATGCGGGTGGCGGGATCGATCGTCGGCGAGGGCGAGGACAGCGAGGCCTTGCTCGCGACGTTGGCGACCGTCTCGGTCGGCTCCGGCGTCGCGGGCGTCCAGCCCGTGGGCTTCGGCTGGCCCGTCCCGCCACAGGCGGCTGCCACGATGCTGATAAGAAGGAGTACCGCGCCGCCGCGCATCGCGCGGACGTCACGCGCTGCACCCACCCGATCTCCGATCGGCCCACGCTGGTGCGGCACGGCTCACGGCGATAGGGCCGAACGGTGCACGCTCGCGTCCCGACCGGACGTGCTGGAGCTAGCTGGGCTCCTTGGGGTAAAGGAAGCGCACCGGCTCGCGCGCGAAGTCCTCGTAGCTGCCCTTCGCGTTGATGCCCGGGATCTCGGGGATCCAGTCCTCGCGGAGCAGGCGGTCGGGGTCGCCGTAGCGCCGCGCGTACTCGCGCACGTCGGCATCGTCGAGCGCCTGCAGCCGGCCGCCCTCGATGACCTTCACCGTCTCGCCGCTCTTCGTCGCGATCGCGTACGTCGGGAAGAGCAAGTGGACGTGCAGGTGGCCGTAGGTGATGCCGCGCTCGCCGGCCCAGACCTCTTCCGGCCCGCGCCAGCGCGTGCCGATGCCGGCGTGGATGATCCCCGAGCGGCGGCGCTCCCACTCGAATCCTCCCGATGAGAGGAGGTGGATGCGCGACGGCCGCCGCACGCGCGGGTTCGTCCCTATCGCGAGCTCCCACAGCCAGAACAGGCCGGGGCGCGGGAACACGGGGTACTCGTTCTTCTTCGTGGCGGCGAGGAGCTCGCGCCACGCGTCGCCGTAGCGCCCTCCGCCCTCGACGGCTTCGAGGCGGCCGCCCTCGAAGTGCAGCTTGATGCGCGGGAACGGCCGCGCGAAGTGGCTCGTCGTTCCGGCGATGACGCCCGTCGCGTCCTCCTGCGGGAGGATCGGCTGCGGCGGGTGGCCGTGGAGGTGTCCGTGCGAGCGCACCGGGTCGGCGACGAACCCGCGCCGCGAGCCGTCGAAGTACTCCTCGTGCAGCGTGAAGGTGAGGTCGGTGCCCTCGGGGTCGGTGAGGTGGACCTTTCCGCCGCGCCCCTTCGTCCAGATGCGGTCCCAGGTCCGCACGTTGATGAGGTGGTGCAGATCCTCGGGGAACGTCGCCGCTCCCTGCTCGAGGTGCTCGGCGCGAAGCCACGGGATCTGCTCGTAGCGGAACGAGGTCTGCTTCGTCGGGCCGCCCTTGCCGTGTATGAGGAGGTCGTAGCCGTTGCGCTCCGCTATCTGCTCGACCCAGGGGAGACCTTCCCAGCGGCGCGGCGCCTTCTCGAAGGGCACGTCGCGGATGGTCACCTTGATCTCGTCGAGATCCTCGAACTCGCGGTCGGGCCCGGCGTCGATGCGCAGGATGTCGACGCTGGCGCCGCGCTCGCGGAGCGCCTGCGCGAACGCCTCCGCGACGCGCTGCTCGTAGTAGGTGTCGATGGCGATGAGGACGCGGTCGCCCGGCTTCGTCGCGCCGTAGCCGACGATGTGCGGCGAGCGGACCTCGGGCATCGCGGCGACCGCGCGCGCGACGTCCAGGTAGCTGCTCGACGCGGGGCGGGCGGCCGCGGAGGCCGCGACCGACCCGCCCTCACCAGCGTCGAGACACATCAGCCGCTATTTGCCGTAGAGCTTCGTGTAGAAGCCGGCGTCGTCGAGCGCCTTCACGGCGGTCGTGTCGACGAGGTCGCTCGTCTTCAGCTTCGAGATGTCCTTGCCCTCTTCGGTGTAGCGCTTGATGACGTTGTCGAAGCCCTTCGGATACGGCGGGGACGCCAGGTACTTGCTGAAGTCCGTCCAGGTGGCCGTGAGGATCTTCTCGTCAGAGACGCTCAGGTACTTCTTCAGCACGGTCAGCGCGAAAGCCTTGTCGGTCTTGAAGCGCCAGACACCCTTGGAGTAGGCGCGGATGACCCGCGTGACGATGTCCGGGTTCGCCTTGATGTAGTCGGCGGTCGCGCCGATGCCGACGGACGGCCAGTCGGGCCCGTCGGTCGCGAGGTTGAGGAGCTCGTTGAACCCCGCGTCCTTGGCGCGGTAGCTCGTCGGGGGCGAGACCACGCCGGCGTCGACGGCACCCGTCGTCAGCGCGGTGAAGATCTGCGGGACCTCCGACAGGCCGATGAAGCTCACGTCGGTGTCCGGCTTGAGCCCCCAGGTGCTGAGCGCGAGGCGCGCGGCGGTGTCCGTGGACGACCCGATCTTGGTGATCCCGAGCTTCTTGCCCTTCAGCTGGTCCGGCTTGGTGATGTCCTTCTTCGCCATGACGCTGAAGACGAGCTTGTTCGTGATCGCGTAGACCATCCGGATGTTGCCGCCCTTGAGGTTCGCGTCGACGTCCACCTCACCGTCGAGGTGGGTGAAGTCGATCTGCTTCGACAGCAGCGCGGCGACCGCGGTGCTCGAGCTCGCGATGTGCTGGAGCTGCACGTCGAGGTTCTCGTCCTTGAAGTAGCCGGCCTCGTATGCCGTCCACAGACCGCTGCTCGCGCCGCTGACGGCGGTCCAGTTGAACTTCACGGTGGTCGGCTTCGGCGCCGGCGTGGCCGTCGCCGCGCTGGCGGCGACGCTCGGCGCCGCGCTCTTCGACGGCGCCGCACTGGGTGCCGCTGCGCCGCCACACGCGGCGACGAGGATCGCGAAGACGCTCGCGAACGCGATCGTTCTCATGCCCGAACCCCCTCAGGCGCCGCAGTGGCGGCGTATGGCCCGGAATGGTAAGACCTTTGTACCGCGAACGCGGGGTCTTTCGGCCTACTCCTCGGGCTTCCCGTCCATGAACGCCTGCATCCGCTCTTCGAGGCCCGGCTCGTCCTCGTACATCGGGATCGGGTCCATGGCCGCCTGCATGGTCTCGATGATCGATTCCCACATGTGCATGCGGATGACGGTGGCGACCTTGTCCGGCGATCCGTTGAAGTGCTGATGCCACACGTACTGGTTGACGATCGCGCCGTCGCCCTGTGTCCACGGGTATTTGACGCCGTCGATGACGCTGTAGCCCTCGCCCTCCACGATGTAGAGGAGCGCCTCGCCCGGGTGGCGGTGGTTCGTCTGTTTCTGGCCGGGCGGGATCTGGAAGAGGGCGATGGAGAGGCCCGTCGTCCGATATCCGAGCGACTGATCGACGAGCAGCGCCGTGCGCGTTCCGCGCGGGCTCGTGCGGAGCGTGAGGTCGCCGAACGAGGTGTGCCGGCGCGCCCCGAGGCGCGCCTCCCACGACGCCGCGGCGGCGGCGAGCTCCGCGTCGTAGCCGCGCGGACCGAGGGCGGGGACGCGGATGGGGCGATCGGGCTCGGGCGGGACGTCGCCGGCATCCTCGATCCGGCTGAGGCCGAGCGTGCGCACGAGCGGCGCGTCGGTGATCGCGAGGAGGCGCGCCGGCGTCTTGCCGGTGTTCTCGTGGCGGTGCCAGCTCCAGGCCGGAGTGTGCAGCGCGTCCCAGCGCATCCACGCGAACCGCTGCGAGCCGATCGTCGTCGCCCCCTGTCCCTCGAGGACGAAGCAAACGGCGTCGTGCGAGTGCCGGTGCGTGCTCGTCCGCTGGCCCGGCGCGATCTCGATGATGCGCGCGTCGATCATCCGCATCGGGACGCCGCTGTCACCGCCGCAGAGGAAGCCGACGTTCGCGTTGCGCGCGTCGGAGCGCGTCATCGCCACGTCCGCTCCGCGCGCGATGGCCTTGCGCTGGCGGCGCCAGTCGTCGAGGAAGGAAGAACGGCGCCGCCGCTGCACGAAGTAATGGCTGCGCGGGTCGACGACCTCTGTTCCCTTCACCTTCCGCAGCATAAGGCCCGTCGCGCCTCGCGAGCGGTCACACTTGTCAGCGTGCCCTGGGATCCCACGCAGTACCTCCGTTTCGGCGGATACCGCACGCGGCCCGCGATCGACCTGCTCGCGCGTGTACCGCTCTCCGCGCCGCGCCGCGTCTACGACCTCGGCTGCGGGCCGGGGAACGCGACACAGCTTCTGCGCGAGCGCTGGCCGGAGGCGCGCGTCACCGGCGTCGACGCGTCGGCGGAGATGCTGGACAAGGCGCGCGCGTCGCATCCCGACATCGAGTGGGTGCGTGACGACATCGCCGCGTGGCGCGCTCCCGAGCCGGCGGACCTGATCTTCTCGAACGCGGCGCTGCACTGGCTGGGCGACCACGCGCGCCTCTTCCCCGCCCTCGCCGAGCAGCTCGCCCCGGGCGGCGTCCTCGCGGTGCAGATGCCCGACGGCTTCCACGACCGGTGGCACACCCTGATGAACGCCGCGGTGTACGAGAGTCCCTACCGCGAGCGGCTCGAGCCGCTCCTCCTCGTCGACCCCGTGGGTCCGCCCTCCTTCTACTTCGACCTGCTCTCGGCGCGCGCGCGCGACGTCGACGTGTGGACGACGCGCTACCTCCACGTCCTCGAGGGCGACGACCCCGTCAAGGAGTGGACCAAGGGCAGCGCGCTGAAGCCGCTGCTCGACGCCCTCCCGCCCGCCGAAGGCCGTGCCTTCGAGTCGCGCTACGCGGAGCTCGTGCGGGACGCCTATCCGCGCCGGCCCGAGGGCACGACGCTGTTCCCCTTCCAGCGACTCTTCATCGTCGCCATCAGATGAGAGGCTGAGCCCCGCCGCGGACGCGAGGACCGGAGAAGGAGGCGGCGGGGCGAAGACCTACTACGGCGTGACGGTGAAGCGCGAGCTGTCGCTCCTCCCGAACACCTCGGGGAAGTACATCTCCTCGGCCTGCGCCGGCGCCACGAAGAAGTCGCCCGGCGTCGTCGCCCGCGCGTAGTAGACGTACTCGTACACGCCGCGCTGCAGGCGGTCCGCGCCGAGCACGACGCGGTCGTCGTGCGTCTCGACGCGCTGCCACGGCGAGTAGTACCAGCGGTACCACGGCGCCACGAAGCCCGTCCGCTTCTCGAACGCGGCGGCGCGTTCGGCGTCGAGCTGCGCCCGGAGGCGCGGATCGACCGTCTTGAGCTGCGTGTCGACCGGCTCGAGCCCCGCCGGCAGCAGGTCGTCGATCGTCACGTAGCTGCGGTCCTCGGGCGCGATGACCGTCACCTTCACGCGCACGGTCTCGCCCAGCTTCACCGTCGTCAGCGGAGTGTCCGGGTCGTCGAGCGTCGTGTATTCGCGCGAGATCGCGAAGCCGCGATCGAGCGCCTCGACGTCCTTCGCCGGCGTCGTGTAGCGGAGGTCGAGGGTGTAGTAGAGGCGGCCGGGACGCGCGAAGTCGCGGTCGAACGACACGATGCCGACCTTGCCCGGCGTCAGCACGGTGAGCGGCAGCGGCGCCGTCGCCGTCTTCATCACCTGCCCCGCGCTCACGATCCCCGCGAGGAGCTGACGGTCGCCGAGCGTCACCTCATAGCTGTAGTCGCCGGCGAGCTCGCCGGTCCCGGCCGCGTAGGTCGTGAGGCTGAGGATGCCGAGGGCGCGGTCGATCGACGTCCGCCAGCCGTCGGCGCCGCGGGCGACGACGAGCCAGCGCACGGCCTGCGGCAGCAGCTGCTGTTCCGGCGCGACGCGGGCGAGCGCGAGGCCGACGAGCGCGGTCGTGCCCGTGCCGGACATGAACGAGCCGCGCGAGACGTCCTCCCAGTGCGCGCCCGTCGCGCTCGGCAGCTCCGCGGCGGCGACGTCGTTCTGGAGCGCGCGCATCGTGGGGTCGTCGCCCGCGACGCCGGCGTCGTGCAGCGCGAGGAGCAGGTAGCCGCGGCCCCAGCTCGTGAGCTGCGTCCGGTACTGCTCGAAGAGCGCGCGGGCGGGCGAGAGCGCCGGGCTTCCGGGTGACGACGTCTCGGAAGCGGCGAGCGACGCGCTCGCGACCCCGGCGAGCAGGAACGCGCGCTCGCTCGGATCCGCCTGGATCGGCGTGACGGACGCGACGCCGGGCTTGAACGGATACGGCTGCGGCGCGGGCGTCCCCTTCACCGGCTGGGGCGGCGCGGCGACGTCGAAAGGCTGGCCGAGGACGCCCTGGACGTAGCTCGTCGCGCGCGAGACGACGCCCGGGTCGATCGACATACCGTCGCGCTTCGCCTCGCCGAGCGCGAGGAGCGCCCATCCCGTCACGTAGGGGTCCGTCGCGCACAGCGGCTGGTCGCACCAGGACCAGCCGCCGTCGGGACGCTGACGACCCACGAGGCCGGCGAGGTCGCTCGCGATCCGCGCGTCGTACTGCGTCGACGCGCCGACGGCGCTCTTCTCGGCCCGGCGGACGCCGATGGTCGCGATGAGCCGGCTGGCGACGCGCTCGGAGCCCTCGTAGTCGGTGGGCGCGAGAGATGCGAGCTCATCGGCCATCGACCCCGCGAGCGCCGAGTCCACGCCGACGGTGAGCGATCCCGGCGTCGTCCGCGCGAAGGGCGGGAGGTAGACGGCCTCGAGGCCGGGCTGATCGGTCACGACGCCGCCGGTCGCCGTCGTCTCGGGCGTGACGTCGAGCTCGACGGGCAGCGTCTCGCTGACGGCGTCGCTCTGCCCGCCGCCGCTGGCGCGGAACGTGATCGTCGCCGCGCCCTCCGTGTCGACGGTGGCCGGCCAGCTCACGAGCGCGGTCGCGCCGGCCGCGATGCGCAGCGTCTGCGTCCCGCCCGTCGCGCGCACGCCCTGCGCCTCGAGCGTCACGTCGACGCTCGCGTCGGCCGCGGTGCCGTTGCGCACGAGGGCACGCAGCTGCGTGGTGTCGCCGATCCGCAGGAATCGTGGCAGCGCGGGCCGCACGAGGAGCGGCTGGGTGACGAGCGTCTCCGTCGTGCCCTCGCCGACGAGCGTGTCGCCGCTGACGGCGCGGGCCTGCAGGCGCCACGTCGTGAGGTTGTCGGGCATGACGACGTCGACGCTCGCGGTCCCGTCGTCGCCCGTGACGAGCTGCGCCGTCCAGAACGCCGTGTTGCGGAAGTCCTTGCGCGTCTGGTCGCCGGCAAGCCCGCTGCCGCTCCCGCCCTTGCCGCCGCGCGGCGCGTCGGCGATGACGTCGTTGGCGCGGTCCATCGAGACCGACAGCGACGACGCCGTGGTGACGCCGAGGCCGCGCTCGAACCAGAAGGCGTGGAGGCCGTCGGGGCCACGCTCGTCGGCGAGCGCGAGGACGGCCTTGTCGACGACGGCGACCGACAGCTCGGCGCGCACTCCGCGTCCGCGCGCGTCGGTGACCCTGATGGCGTAGTGAACGGTGTCGCCCGGCTTGGCCTGCGCCTTGTCCGGCGTCGCCGTCACGCTGAGCGCGCGCGTCGCGGTCGAGACCTTCAGCTCGACGTACCCGACCTTGTAGCGCGGTATCGGGTCGGTGGGCGTCGGCGGCCGGTAGAGCACGACCGAGACGAACACGTTCGGCACGGAGTGGTCGTCGATGGGGATGCTCAGGCGCTCACTGTTGCTCGGGAAGCTGCGCACGCCGCGCGTGATGACCTTGCCGCGCTCGACGGTGACGAGTCCGATGGCGCCCTCGAAGGGCGCCGGGACGAGCACGCTGGCCGTGTCGCCGACGTCGTACTGGTCCTTGTCCGCGACGAGCTTGATGGCGTCGTCGTTCGTGATCTGCCAGCTCGCGAAGCCCGTCCCGGCGACCCAGAGCATCGTCGCCGACCGCGACGACCGTCCCTGCGCGTCGACGGCGAGCGCGACGACACGCAGCATGCCCGGCTTGGTCGGAGCGTAGGTGACGCTCGCGAGCCCCTGGGCATCGGTCGTCGCCGGCAAGGTCGCCAGGAGCGTGTCGCGCGGGACGCTGCGGTAGATGCGGCCGCCTCCGGGCGTCTCTTCCTTCGTCGTGATCCAGCGGCGGTCGTAGATCTGGACCGTCACGGCCTGCGAGGGAAGGATCTTGCCGTCGGTGTCGACGGTGACGAGGTCGATCTCCGCGTCGCGGCCCTGCTGCGCGACGTACTGCGCGGGCCGGACGCCCGCGTAGACGCTCGCCGGGTGGACCGTGACGGTCGTGCTGCCGGCGACCGCCTGCGCGTTCTGGTCCGTGACCGTCGCGGAGATGGTCAGCTGCTGCGCGGTCCCGCCCGGCGGCAGCGTCGCCGGCACGCTGAACGTCGCGACGCCGCTCGCATCGGTCGTCGCGGTCCCGCTGGCGCGGAAGGGATCGTGCCGCACGCTCTGGAGCGCGGCGTCCGCGTCGCTGAACGAGTAGCGCTCGAAGCCCTTGACCTGGATCGAGTACGGATAGCCGAGCGCCGACCACTGGACGGACGCGTTGGCGAGCGCGCCGCCGAAGAAGAACGTCGCCGTCGTCCGCGCGTCGATGCGGTCGCCGTCGACGTACGAGGGCTTCGCCGCGGCGACGTCGACCTGGTACTCGGGCTTCCGGAACTCCGCGATGCTGAAGCTGTTCCCGAAGATCCCGAACTGCCGCCGGGGGTCCGAGCTCTTCATCCGGACGTTCAGGAAGTACGTGCCGAGCGGAGCGTCGGACGGGAGCTCGAACGTCCCGGCGAAGGTGCCGAACGCGCTGAGACGCACGTCCTCCTGCTTCACCTGCTGGCCGCGCGGGTTCACGATCACCAGCTCGAGCGGCACGTCGCCCGGGACGGCGTACGAAGCGTCGTCGTCGGTCCGCACGATCCCCTTGTAGTCGACGGTCTCGCCGGGGCGGTAGATGGGGCGGTCGGTGTAGAGCTGGCCGACGTACGTGCGCGCGAAGTAGTCGGCGGGAAGGCCGAACTGGTAGGGCGACGTGCCGTTGCTCCAGCGCGTGCTGCCGATGCCGAAGCGCGACCCGTCGTCGATCGTCAGGAGATACGAGCGGTCGATGTTCGTCCCGATGACCGGCTTCGGGACGCTGAACGAGACGAGGCCGCTGTCGTCGGTGGTCGCCGACGCGGGCGAGACGCCGGCGCCCGTGGCGCTCACCGTCACGCCGCTCACGGGCTTGCCGGTGTCGTGGTCGAGGACCCACGCGGTCAGCTCGTCGACCGAGAGCTTCGTGACGATCTCGGTGTCGACGACCGCGATCGCCGCCTCGGAGCGGTACTCGCCGCCCCCCCGCACGAAGTAGTCGCCCTTCGGAAGGGGCGTCCCCCCGCGGAGCGACGTGGAGCCGAGGAGGACCTCGTCCTTGCCGCCGGTCACCTGTTCGGTCCACGAGCGCAGCGCGGGCCGCGACGGCTCGAACTGACCAGACCGCGGCGCGCCCGACATGAGCGTCCGACCCTCGTCCTTCGTGAGCGGGTAGAGGGTGAAGGTGGCCGCGGGCGTGTTCGTGGCGTGGAAGGGCAGGATCTGGTCCGTCGAGGACGAATACGTCACCGTCGGCATGTACCCGGGCAGCGCGAAGCTCACCGCCGACGGGAGGGCGCCGGTCGTGAACGAGAAGTGGTACGCGCCCATGACCTGGCCGTAGCGGTCCTCGGCGCCGGCGGCGAGGTCGACGTCGTAGCGCGTCGAGGGCTTGAGCTCGACGTTCGCGACGATGCCGCCCTCGTCGCTGAAGACCCGCCCGTCGAGGTCGTCGGCGGTGAGGCCGGAGATGCGGAGCTTGCCCTCGAGGGACGCCTTGTCCATCGGGCTCGCGAAGCGGATGTTCACGCCGTAGCGTCCCGCACCGCTGTCGCCGTCGCGCGGCGACGTCGTCCGCACGGCGGGAAGGCCGACGACGCGGAAGCTCGACGTGCGCAGCGCGGACGTCTCCCCGCCGCGCGCGCCGCGGAGACCCTTCTCGACGGAGACGATGTAGACGCCCTGCCGGACGAGCTCGCCCGCGGGCGTGAACGTCGCCGTCGTCGCGTCGCCGCTCCACGCGACGGCGCCCGCGACCGCGTTGCCGCTCTGGTCACGCACGGCGATGCCGCTCGCCGCCGACGGGTCCATCGGCTGGTCGAAAGTGACCGTCACCTGCTGCGTCGGCGACGCGTACTGCGAGTTGTCGGCGGGGTCGATGGACGCGACGTGCGGCGTGATCGTCGTGAACGTCGTGTGCACGTCGGCGGGGAGGACGCCGTCCGCCGCGGACGTCAGTCCCTTCGCGACGGTGACCGAGTAGGTCGTGGCGGGCTGGAGGTCGCTCGGGACGAAGCGGTAGATGGCCGTGTTCAGCCACTCGCCCTTGCCGTGGAGCGGCGGGTCGAAGGAGATGACGGGAGCGGCGGTCCGCGCCGCGAGCGTGGTCAGCGGCGCGACCGAGCGGCTGAACTGCACCAGCACCTGCGCGTTCAGCGGGACCTGGTCGTCGCCGTCGCCGGGGATGATCTGCTGGACGGTGAGCGCGCCGGTGACGGTGAACTTCCTCCGCACGTCGGTGGGCAGGCCGGACGCCGCCCCGCCGGGGACGACGACGCTGTAGCTCGCGCCGCGCAGCAGGCCGGGGAAGTCGGGCTGGAAGAGCAGCGTGCGCGTGCTCAGCCACGCGTACGTCCCGTGCACCGCGGGCTCGAGGCGCAGCAGCGCGTCGCCGGCGCGCGTCCGGGGCGCGTCGGGGAAGCGGACGGTGATCGGCGAGAGGCGCGCGACGTCGTCCCCCGCGGGCGTGATGGCCAGACCGGGCGGCTCGCCGATGCTCGGGAGGCGGCCCGCGAGCAGCGCCGGCGCGCCGACGGCGACGACTCCGATCACCAGCACGCACGACACGATCGCGGCGATCGCGCCGCGGTACGAACGGACGAGGCTCACCGCGCGACGACCTCGTAGGTCGAGCTGGCCGTCGCCACCGCCCCGCCCTTGAGCGTCGCGATCGCGCGGAGCGTGTGCGTCCCCGGCGCGAGCGTGGCCAGCGACCACGGATCGGCGAGGGGCACCTCACCGAGAGAACGTCCGTCGAGCTCGAACGCGACGCGGACCACGCTCGGTCCCGCCGCGGCGCGCAGGACGAGCTGCTCGTCCTTCAGCTCCGGAGCGACGACGAACACGCTGCCGGAGACCGGCGCGACGATCCGCAGCGGTTCCGCCGCGGCCGCGCCGGCGCCGTCCGTCACGGTGTAGCCGGCGTCGTGCGCCCACGGCCGCGCCTCGGTCGGAGGATCGACCGCGACGCGCCCGTCGGGGAGGCGCGACCAGTAGCGCTCGGTCGCGGTCGGCTGGGTGCCGCTCACGAACAGCTCACGCACGGGCGTCGGGCACGCGGGTCCGGGCAGCAGCCCCGTCGGAGAGCACACCGTCTCTTCGACGATCCCCGGCGGCATCGCGTTCCACGTCATGCGCCGGCTCATCGCCGCGGCGGCCATGACGTCGTGCCAGATCGGCCCCGCGCCTTCGACCCCGGACACGTCGTGCATGGGCGAGCCGTCCGCGTTGCCGACCCACACGCCGACGGCGATCTCGGGCGTGAACCCGAGCGTCCAGTTGTCGCGGAAGCCCGTGCTCGTCCCGCTCTTCGCCGCCGCGCGGAACGGCAGCTCGAACGGCGTCGACGTCCCGAACCCCGCGATGCGCGCGTCCGCGTCGCTGAGGATGTCGCCGATGAGGTAGGCGTTCTGCTCCGAGAGGACGCGCAGCGGCTGCGTCGCGGGGTGCTCGTACAGGACGCGGCCCGTCGCGTCGACGACGCGCGACACCGCGTACGGGGCGGCGAGGCGCCCGCCGGCGCCGAGCGCGGCGTACGCGTTGGTCAGGTCGAGGAGCGGGACCTCGCCGCCGCCGAGGGTGAGCGAGAGGCCGTAGATCTCGACGTCCGAGAGGCTGCGCAGGCCGAAGCGGTGGGCGATCTCGAGCAGCGCGTCGAGGCCGAGCGCGTCGAGCGTCCGCACCGCGGGGACGTTGAGGGACGACGCGAGCGCGGTGCGCAGCGGGACCAGCCCCTGGAAGGCGCGGTCGTAGTCGAGGGGCGCGTAGGGGCCGTCGGCCGTCGGGAATGCCGTCGCGACGTCGAGGAGCGGCGTCGCCGGCGTGTACCCGTGCTCGAACGCCGCGGCGTAGAGGAAGGGCTTGAGCGCGGACCCCGGCTGCCGCGGGGAGGTCGCCATGTCGATCCAGCCGCCGTGCGTCGGATCGTCGTCGGCCGCGCTCCCGACGTACGCGACGACGCGGCCCGTCCCCGGCTCGATGGCGACGACGGCGCCGTCCGTCGCGCCGCGGTCGGCTATCTCGCCGAGGCGCAAGCGCGCCAGCCTCTCCGCCTCGGACTGCAGCCCGGCGTCGAGCGTCGTTTCGATGACGAGCCCCTTCCGCCCGGCGAGGTCGGGCCGCACGCGCGCGAGCTCGGCGAGCGCGTACGCGACGAAGTCGCGCGCGACGGTCGCGGGCGGCGGCGCGAGCGCGATCGGCTCGGTCGCCGCGGCGGCGGCGGCGGCGCGCGTGACGACGCCGTCGTCGACCATGCGGCCGAGGACGTAGAGCTGCCGCTCCTTGGTCGCCGGGTCGTTGGGCGATACGTATTCGGACGGGCGCTGCGGCAGACCCGCGAGGTACGCGGCGTGCGCGAGGTCGAGCTCGCGCGCGGAGAGGCCGAAGTACGCGCGCGCCGCCGCCTCGATGCCGTACGCGCCGCGCCCGTAGTAGACGTCGTCGAGGTACAGCTCGAGGATCGAGCGCTTCGAGCGCCGCGCTTCCAGCTCCAGCGCGAGCAGCGCCTCGCGCGCCTTGCGCAGCGCGAGCGGCTCGGCGTCGCCGGCGAGGTAGAGGCGCCGCGCGAGCTGCTGCGTGATGGTCGACGCGCCCGAGGGCTGCGAGCCGAGCGTGAGCGCGGCGCGTCCGAGGGCGAACGGGTCGACGCCAGGGTGCTGCCAGAAGCGCCGGTCCTCGGCCGAGACCGTCGCGGCGACGGCGGTGGGCGACACCGCCGCGAGCGGGACGGGGATGCGCAGGCCGCCGGCGGCGTCGCGGCGGAGGACGACGCCGTGCGCGTCGACGACGACCGTGCCCGCGAGCGGCGCGCGCCCTTCCGGTGCGTCGAGCGGCGCGAGACGCGCGTAGGCGCCGAGCGCGGCGGCGGGCACGCCGGCGACGAGCGCCAGCGCGAGCGCGATGGACGGGGCACGCCTCACGGCGCGGATGATCTCACCCGGGCGAAGCGTCGTCGTCGGATCCCGTCCGACCTAACTGCTACGGCCCGTCTAGCAGTTCCTCGCCGGTGCGGCGCCCAACGCGGCTCTACCGCCGCGCCAGCATCGCCGCGAAGTGCTTCTTCACCTTTTCCACTTTCGGGCGCGCCGTGAAGAGGATGTACGGCTCGAGCGGGTGACGGCGCGCGTAGTCCTGGTGGTGGTCCTCGGCGCGATAGAACCCGCGCAGCGGAACGACCTCGGTGACTATCGGAGCGGTGAGGACGCCGGCCGCGTCGAGCTGCCGGATGTACGACTCCGCGACGCGCCGCTGCTCGGCGTCGCGATAGAAGATCGCCGAGCGGTACTGGCGCCCGACGTCGGCGCCCTGCCGGTCCTTCTGCGTCGGGTCGTGCGCGACGGAGAAGAACACCTTGAGGATCCGCCCGTAGCTGATGCGCGCCGGGTCGTAGCGGATCTCGACCGCTTCGGCGTGATCGGTCGCGCCCGAGCACACCGTCCCGTAGTCGGCCGTCGCGGGCGTGCCGCCGGCGTACCCCGACGTCACGGCGCGGACGCCGTCGAGCTGCTGGTAGACGGCCTCGACGCACCAGAAGCAGCCGCCGGCGAGGACGGCCGCGCCCTCGGAAGCGTCTTCCCGGACGTCCAGCTCCGGATCCGGCACCTGCTCGGGTGGGACGTTGAGCGACCCCGCGTACGCCATCTCGCTGTTCCTCCTCCGCCGATGCTACGCGGCGCTCTGCGCGCGGATGAGGTCGAGGAACTCCGCGACCGCGGCCGGAGGCGCGCCGGCATCGCGCCGCCGGATGGCGACGATGCGGCGCCGTACCGGCCGCGCGCCGACCATCGTGACCGCGCGCAGCGTCCGGCGCGCGAGCTCCTCGCGCACGCCCTGCCGCGGTAGGAGCGCGACGCCGAGGCCGCGCACTACGCAGCGCTTCGCCGCTTCCACGTTGTCGAGCTCGATGACCCCGCGGGGCACGACGCCCGCCTCGCGAAAGAGCGCCTGCGTCAGCTCGTTGTAGCTCGACGCGCGGTCGAAGGTGACGAGGTGCTCGAACGCGAGGTCGGCGATGCGGATACGGCCCTTCTCGGCGAACGGGTGCGTCTTCTCCACGACGAGGACGAGCTCGTCGTCGTAGAGCGTCGCGCTCTCGATGTCGGGGTGGCGGATCTCGCGGACGAGCCCGACCTGGATCTCTTCCGCGAGCACGAGCTCGAGGATCTCCTCGGAGTGGCCGGTGCGCACGCTGAGGTGGACGTCCGGATGCGACGAATGGAACCGCCGCAGCGCCGCCGGCAGCGCGTACATGCTCACCGCGGGCGCCGATCCGATGGCCAGGCGTCCGATCTCGCCGTGGCGCAGCCGCTCGATCGCGCGGCGGCCCTCGTCGACGGCGCCGAGGGCGCGCTCCGCGTGCGGGAGGAGCGCGCGCCCGGCCTCGCTGAGGCGGACGCCGCGGCGGGTGCGGACGAAGAGGTCCGCGCCCATCTCGCGCTCGAGCGCGCGGAGGCGCTCGGTGAGCGCGGGCTGGCTGACCCCGAGAGCGCGCGCGGCGCGCGTAACGCTCCCCTCCTGCGCGATCTGGAGGAAGGTCTCGATGCGCTCAAGATCCATCTGTTTCTCCCATCGGTCCGGCCTATGGAGCCAATAGTACCTATCAATAGGGTTGATATCTGGCACGGACCCTGCGAAGGTCCCGGCCATGGCTGAACAGACGGCGCTCGAAGACCGACGCGACGACCTTTGGGAGGAGCTCGGCGGGATGGACGGACGCGCGCGGCCCGCGGTGAGCGAGGCCGAGGTCGCGCCCTGCCTGTGCCCCGAGCTCTGCCTGCGCGACCACGAGAACGAATAGGCGAAGAGGAACTGGAGAGGCATGTGAGCGGTCTGGTCCCCGACGGCGTCACCGTCCCCGCGTCGCGTCACGACCGCGCGAGCACGCGATTCCGGCGTCTCCTCGCGGAGCGGCCGTACGTCTTCGCTCCCGGCGTCTACGACCCGATGACGGCGGAGCTGGCGATGCACGAGCGCTTCGACGCGATCTACTTCAGCGGGTACTCGTACGCGGTGGGCTACCTCGGCACGACGGACATGGACCTCTACGCGAGCACCGAGATCGCCGACGGCGCGCGGCGCACGGTGGCGGCGCTCCGCAAGTTCCAGCTGACCATGGCCGTCGGGGACCCGGCGAACGGCATCCCCGGGAGGACGCTCGACGTGCCGCCCGTCCTCGTCGACATGGACACCGGATACGGCAACGTCTTCAACGTCCAGCGCACGGCGGAGCTCTACGTCAACGCCGGCGTGGCCGGATTCCACATGGAGGACCAGGTGGCGCCCAAGCGGTGCGGGCACATCGCGGGCAAAGCCCTGGTCAGCGCCGACGAGATGGTCGGGAAGCTCCGCATGGCGCGCGCCGTCGCCGACGACCTCGGGAGCGACGTCGTCGTCATGGCCCGGACCGACGCGTACTCGGCGGTCGACGCTCCGGAGAAGGCGCGCGGGATGGAGCTCGCCGTCGACCGCGCCCTGCGCTACCTCGACTCGGGCGCGCCGGACCTCGTCTGGTGCGAGCTCCCGACGAGCGCGCGCGAGCCCACCGTCACCTTCGCCGAGGAGGTGCGCAAGCGCTTCCCCGACGCGATGCTCGGCTTCAACTACTCGAGCTCGTTCCGCTGGGACAAGGACCCCGACCCGATCTCCTTCGACGAGCTCGGCGCGCTCGGCTACAGGTTCATCTTCATCACGCTCGCGGCGCAGCACTCGGCGGCGCTGGGCGTCGCGCGCCTCTACCGCGACCTCCAGCAGCGTGGGCACTCCGCCTACGTCGACCTGCAGCGCGAGGAGTGGGGGGAGAAGGACCTGCCGAGCAAGAGCCACCACTTCTTCACCGGCGTGCCCTACCACCAGCTGATGGGAGAGGCCTACGCCGCGGGGCGCCTCGGCGCGACGGTGCGCGAGGACGTGCCGGAAGAGACGCGGGTCTAGGCAACATGCCGACGGCGGGCCCGGGGTCGCACCCCAGGCCCGCCGTCGCGGCCTCTAGTACGAGAGGTTCACCGTCACGCTCTTCCTTTGCGTGTAGCCCTCGAGCATCCCTTCGAGCGAGACCTCGCGCCCGATGCCGCTCTGCTTGAACCCGCCGTACGACTGCCCCGGCAGCTGTCCCCCGCCCTGGCCGATCTGGACGAATCCGGCGTCGATCGCGTGGGCGGTGCGGATGGCGCGGCCGACGTCGTGCGTCCACACGTACGCGGCGAGCCCGTAGTGAGTGTCGTTGGCCATGCGGAGCACCTCGGCCTCGTCGGTCCACGGGATGGCCACCATCACCGGCCCGAACACCTCTTCGCGCGCGATGCGCCAGTCGTTCGCGACCTGCGCGATGACGGTCGGCTGCACGTAGTAGCCCTCGGCGAGCGGGCCCTGCGTGGGCGGCAGCCCGCCGATCGCGAGGCGCGCGCCCTTCTGCTCGGCGCCCTCCGCGATGTACCCGCACACCTTCTCGAACTGGCGGCGGCTCGCGATGGCGCCCATGTCGCTGGCCTCGTCGAGCGGATCGCCGATGCGGATGGTCGCGAGCTTCGCCGTCAGCTTGCGCAGGAAGTCGTCGGCGATCGACGCGTGCACGAAGAGGCGCGATCCCGCCGTGCACGACTGGCCCTGCCGGGTGAAGCGCATGCCGGCGATGACGCCGGCCACGGTCGCGTCGTCGTTCGCGTCGGGGAACACGATCTGCGGGCTCTTCCCGCCGAGCTCGAGCGACACGGGCACGATGCGCTCGGCGGCGGCGCGCATCACCGACCTGCCCGTGTCGGTGTGGCCGGTGAAGGAGAGCTTGCTGACCTGGGGATGCTCCGCGAGCGCCGCGCCGCATTCCTCGCCGAGCCCGGTGACGACGTTGAGCACGCCGGGCGGCAGGTGCTCGGCGCAGATGCGGCCGAGCTCGAGGACCGCGAGCGGGGCGTCGGCCGAAGGCTTGAGCACCATGGTGTTGCCGGTGGCGAGCGCCGGCCCGATCTTCCAGACGGCGATGGTGATGGGCACGTTCCACGGCACGATCGCGCCGACCACGCCGTACGGCTCGCGCAGCGTGTAGCTGAGCATCCCGCTGCCGACGGGCACGGTCTCGCCCTTCACCTCGCTCGCGACGCCGGCGAAGTAGCGGAGCGTGTCCGCCGCGCCCTTCACCTCGGGGCGCGTGATCGTCCGCAGCGCGTTGCCCGTCTCCATCGACAGCGTGCGCGCGATCTCCTCCGCATGCGCCTCGAGCCCGTCGGCGATGCGCTGGAGCGCGCGCGCGCGCTCCCGCCAGTGCGTCGCGCGCCACGCCGGGAACGCCGCGGCGGCGGCCCGGACGGCCCGGTCGACGTCGGCCGCGCTCGCGCGCGGCACCTCCGCGATCGCGCTGTCGCGCCGCGCGGGGCTCTCGACGAAGAAGGTGCGCCCGTCGGCCGCCTCGACGCGCTCGCCCCCGACGATCATGGTCTCGCGCCGCGCCGGCGCGACCGCGGGCCTCTCAGCCGTCAGAACTCCCATCGCTGTGCCCCCTCTTGTTCTCTTCCACCCATTGTCGCGCGGGCCGCCGACGCGTCGAGAAGGAGCCGGCCCGCGCGGTTTAGCCTGCGGCCGTGGGTCTGGGCAGGCTTCGCGACGGTCTCGCGCCGACCCCGCCCATGGGCTGGAACAGCTGGAACCGCTTCCAGACGAACATCGACGAGCGTCTCGTGCGCGAGACCGCGGACGCCATGATCGAGACCGGCATGCGCGACGCCGGATACCGCTACGTCGTCGTCGACGACGGCTGGGAGGGCGCGCGGCGCACCGCGTCCGGCGACCTCGCCCCGAACGACCGCTTCGCGTCGGGTATCGCGTCGCTCACGGACGCGGTCCACGCGCGCGGGATGCGCTTCGGCATCTACACCGACGCCGGGACGGGGACGTGCGCCGGGTTCCTCGGCAGCCTGGGGTTCGAGTTCCGCGACGCGCGCCGCTTCGCCGAGTGGGGCGTGGACTACGTGAAGGTCGACTGGTGCAACACCGGCGGGCTCGGGACGCACGCCGTGTACTGGAAGTGGTCGCAGGCCTTCCGCGCCGCGGGCCGTCCGATGCTGCTCAGCGTGTGCGAGTGGGGGCGGACGAGCCCGTGGCGCTGGGCCGCGCGCGTCGGGCACCTGTGGCGCACGTGCTGGGACATCCAGGACACGTGGGTGTCGCTCCTCGGCGTCCTCGACCGCCAGCGCGGGCTGGCGCCGTTCTCGGGGCCGGATCGCTGGAACGACCCCGACATGCTCGAGGTCGGCAACGGCGGGATGTCGCTCGAGGAGTACCGCGCGCACTTCAGCCTGTGGTGCCTGCTCGCGGCGCCGCTCATGGCGGGCAACGACGTGCGCGCCATGCCCGAGGACGTGCGCGACATCCTCGTCGCGCCGGAGCCCATCGCCGTCGACCAGGATCCGCTCGGCCGGCAGGGCGATCTGGTCCGCGCCGACGGCGGCCGCGAGGTGTGGGCGCGCGAGCTCGCCGACGGGTCGTGCGCGGTCGTGCTCTTCGACCCTTCCGACGCCGCGGGCGAGGTCGCCGTCTCGTGGCCCGAGCTGGGCTGGGACGCGCGCGACCGCGCCGTCGTCCGCGACCTGTGGCAGCGCGCCGACCTCGGGACCTTCGCCGAGGGCTATGCGACGGGTGTCGCGGCGCATTCGGCACGGATGCTGCGCATCGCCCGCGTCGAGGGCTGACCAGCCGCACAGGCGGCGTATGATCGAGCGCTAGATAAGGGGAGCGGAGCCGTCCTTCGGGTCGGCGGCCGCTCTTTTTTTGTTGGCTTCTCGGCCGGACGCGCGCGGCGATCTCGCGGCGGACTGGAGGTGCGCATGGCGGTCATGGAGCAGGCGGGAGCGCTCTTCGCCGAGCCGCTCCAGCTCGTCACGCACGTCGGCCGCGACGTCCTGGCCAACGCCGCGCACTTCGCGACCGTGCCGAAGGCCGTCTACGAGTACGTCTCGAACTCGATCGACGCGACCCCTCCGGGCCGGCCGTGCACCGTCCGCGTGACGATCGCGACGGTCGGGCCCCGGCGGCGCATCGAGATCGCCGACGACGCGGCGGGGATGTCGCGCGACCAGCTGCGCGCCTTCTTCACCATGCACGGCGAGAACGCCCTGCGCCGCGCCGGCCGCAAGGTGCGCGGCCGCTTCGGCACCGGGAAGATCGCGGCGTTCGGCCGCGCCGACCGGCTGCGGGTCGACACGGTGCAGCAGGGCATGCGCAACGTCGCCGAGCTGCGGCGCGTCGATCTCGAGGCCGCGCAGGCGGGGCAGCCCATCGCGGTGCGCGACGTCGTGGTCGAGGAGGCGACGCCGGAGCGCGACGGGACCGTCGTCACGATCGAGGACCTGCACCGCGGAACGCGCGCCGACCGCGCCGAGATCGTGCGCTACCTGCAGCGGCAGCTGGGACGCCACCTCGTGCGGCACAGCGTCCTCGTCGAAGGCGGGCGCGTGGAGTACGCCGAGCCGCCGGCGCTCGAGGAGCATCGCTTCGCCGCTCCGGCGAGCGTCGCGACGCTCGCGGGCCCGCTGGAGCTCGTCGTCAAGGTGGCCGCGCGCCCGCTCGCGGAGGAGGAGAACGGCGTCGCGGTCCTGTGCGACGGCTACCTGAACGCGATGACGCTCGCGGGCGTCGAGGGCAAGCAGGAGGCGCAGTACCTCTTCGGCGAGGTATTCCCGCAGGCCCGAAACCAAGATCTCCCGCAGCATGATGACAATGGCGGGGTAGATGCCATAGCCCGGCATATGGCCAAAGCC
>JAGWSB010000027.1 GCA_028876375.1 Chloroflexota bacterium
ATCTCCAGCGGGCGGATGTCCTTCAGCCCTCGGCCGTCGGGGCGGATGCCTTCCTCGAGGACGGCGCGCCGGAACTCCTGCTCGAGGACGCCCTCGAAGGTGAGGACGACGTCGCCCTCGCTGATCTCGCCGTCGGGCGTCGCGAGCGTCGCGATCGCCTCCTTGCGCACCTCGTCGAGGCCCGCCTCGCGCTGCGCCTTGTCGGGGTGGCGGACCTTCGCCCGCACACGCTCCTCGAGGTACTGCGCGATGCGCCGCGCCTTGTCGTCGTCGACCTTCTCGGGCTCCCACTGGATCTTCGGCTTGCCGACGGCGCGGACGAGCTCCTCCTGCGCGTCGACGATCGCGGAGATCCCCGTTCGCGCGAGGTCGATGGCCTCGAGGATGGTGTCCTCGCTCACCTCGAGCGCGCCCGCCTCCATCATCATCACCGCGTCGCGCGTTCCCGCGACGACGAGGTCGAGCTGGCTCTTCTCCATCTGCGGGATCGTCGGGTTGAGCGTCAGCTTCCCGTCGACCGTCCCGACGCGGACGCAGGCGATGGGCCCCTGGAACGGGGCCGGCGAGATCGAGAGCGCCGCCGAGGCGGCGTTCACCGCGAGGATGTCGGGGTCGTTCTCCTGATCGGCGGAGAGGGCGTACACGATGATCTGCGTGTCGTTGCGGAAGCCCTTGGGGAACAGCGGGCGGATGGGGCGGTCGGTGAGGCGCGCGGTGAGGATCGCCTCTTCCGAAGGCCGGCCCTCACGGCGCGGGAACGATCCGGGGATCTTCCCGGCGGCGTAGAGGCGCTCCTCGAAGTCGACGGTCAGCGGGAAGAAGTCGATCCCGGGACGCACCGTGGCCGAGACGCTGGCCGCCGCGAAGACGAGGGTGTCGCCGTACCGCACGGTGACGGCGCCTCCCGCCTGTTCCGCGAGCTTGCCCGTCTCGAGGGTGAAGGGCTTTCCGTTGATGGTGGTCTGGGCACGAGTTATCGGCATGTGATCTTTTGACGGGTGACGCCGGAGATCGGTCCTTCGTTCGGACCGCCCGGGCTATGCCCGCGCGGTCCGGGCCCCACTCAGAGGCCCGCTCGCGTCACCGACGCAGGCCGAGTCGCCCGATGATCCCCTGGTATCGCTCCGGGCTCTTCCTGTGAAGGTATGCGAGCAGGCGCCTGCGCTGACCGACCATCTGGAGCAGACCTCGGCGGCTCGCACTGTCGTGCTTCGCCTGCCGGAGGTGCTCGGTCAAATGCTTGATTCGCTCGGTGAGGACCGCGATCTGGACCTCGGGAGACCCGGTGTCCTTCTCGTGCTGGCGGACCTCGCTGATGACCTCGCTCTTGGGTCGGAGCGGCACCCGTTCGTCCTTTCTTGTACTTCGTTCTTCACGCGAAAGTGTACCGGACTCACCTGCCGAGCGCCCGGCGGGTCGCCTCCACGTCCTCGGCGATGCGCTCGACGAGCTCCCGCGCCGTCTCGAAGCGCAGCTCGTCGCGGATCCGCTCCACGAACGTCGTCAGGGCGTCGTGCCCGTACACGTCGCCCGAGAAGTCCAGGATGTACGACTCCAGGACGCGCTCGCCGTGGCCGAAGGTGGGCCGCACGCCGAGGCTGGTCGCCGCGGCGCGCCGCTCGCCGGCGATCGTCACCCACGTCGCGTAGATGCCGTCGCGGGGAAGGAGGCGGCGCGGGGGCGTCGCCACGTTGATCGTGGGATAGCCGAGGGCCCGACCGCGCTTGTCGCCGTGGACGATGGGGCCGCTCACCGAGTACGCGCGCCCCAGCAGGTCCGCGGCGGCGGGCACGTCGCCGGCGACGAGCAGGTTCCGGATGCGCGTCGAGCTCACGATCGCGCCGTCGCGCTCGACGGGAGGGACGACGTCGACGATGACGCCGCGCGCGCCGCCCAGCACGCTGAGCAGGGTGACGTCGCCTTCGCGGTCGTGCCCGAAGCGGAAATCGCGGCCGACGACGATGCGCCGGACGTCGCCGGCCGCCAGCAGGCGCGCGACGAAGTCGCGCGCGGGGGTCTGGGCGAAGCGGCGGTCGAAGGTGAGCACGACGACGGCGTCGGCGCCGGCGGCGCCGAGCAGATCGGCGCGCTCCTCGGGCTCGCTGAGCTCGGACGGCGGCGCGCCGGGGGCGAGCGCCTCCACGGGCAGCGGGTCGAAGGTGATCGCGATGGCGCTCGCGCCCTGGGCGTCGGCGCCCTTGCGCAGGCGACCGATGAGCTCCTGATGTCCGCGGTGGACGCCGTCGAAGACGCCGATGGCGAGGTGAAGGGGGCCGCGGGGCCAGTCGTCGAAGCCGCGCAGGATATGCACGGCCTCAGAGTGTGATCAGTCGCCCTCGCCGGCGGATCCGTCGGCCGACGCGACCGTCGCGACGGGGACCGAGCGCAGCGGGCGGCGGCGAACGCGGCGCACCGCGGCGGCGAGCGCGCGGACGAGATCGGGGCGCAGGAAGGGGACCGGGGCGGCGACGGCGGCGATGTACCCCAGGTAGTTGCCCTGGAAGTAGCGCCCGAAGTAGAGGAACGCGAGCAGGGTGATCGACGAGCCGAGCAGCAGCTCGGCCACCGAGGGGTCGCGGCGCAGCCGCCGCAGCGCCCACACCGCGAGCGGGATCGCGGCGAGCAGCTCGAACGCCCAGAAGGGGAAGTCCTCCTGGGGATACGCGATGAGGCCGATGCTGCTGAGGAGCGCCGAGAATCCCATGCCCGAGATGGGGTACGACCAGGCAGCGCCGCCGGTGTTGTACGAGACGATGTCGCTCCAGAACGCCCCGGGCGCCCAGGCGATGAACGGCACGAAGACCGCGAGCATGACGGCGACGCCCGCCCAGCCCGCGCGCGCGAGGCGGGTCAGGACCTCGCGCGGCGACCGCCCGCGCTCGCGGAACGCGAGGTAGGCGACGAGGAACGGCAGGAACAGGCTCGCGTGCAGCTTCGCCGACGCGGCGAGCGCGAACATCAGCACGCCGAGCGTCCGCCGCTCGCGCATCAGGAGCGCGACCCCCGCGACGAAGAAGGCCAGGATGAAGAAGTCGTTCCGGCCCTCGGCGACGAACGGGAAAAGCTGGGGGTCGAGCGCGACCACCGCGACGAGCGAGACGCGGTACGCGAACGTCCGGGCCCGATCGGCGGACGCCGGGATCACGAGCGGGAGGAGGACGAGCGTCGCGACGTACGCCGGCAGGTAGAGGTAGCGGATGTCGAAGAAGAGATGCAGCGCGTCGAACACCTTGACCAGCGGAAGCGCGACGAGGAAGAGGAGCGGGAAGTACGTGAAGTGGTACAGGGCCGGGTTGTTCGCCATCGGCCAGTAGAAGAGCGGCGTGTCGAGGTAGTCGACCGCGTACGGATCGAGGCCCTGAAGGAGCTTGCGCGCCGCCGCCTCGACCATGATCCCGCCGTCCTGCACGTACGTGTAGGGCTTGCCGGTCGCGCGCAGCACGATCGCCGCGATCGTCGGGACGATCACGAACACCAGGACGATCGCCGCGAGGTGGATGACGCGGTCGCGCCGCGTGAAGCGCTGACCCAGCCGCAGGTCCCGCAGCGGATACGTCGCGGCGAGCAGGCCGCAGGCGAGCATCCACGCGGCGCCCCACAGGCCCGGGAACAGCTGCCACAGCGGCGCGTCGTGGTCGACCTGGACGATGGTGTGGTTCTGGAAGAGGAGCGCCCAGTTCCCGAGCGCGATCGCCCCGACGGCGATCGCGTCGAGCGAGAGCTTGCGGGTCACGCGCTCTCCCATCCGTGCAGCACGTCCTCCGGGTCCGCCGTCCGGTAGCGGTCGTCCATCTCGAGCAGGCCATCGTCCGCCGGGCGCAGCTCGGCGACGAGGGCCGAGCGTCCCTGTGCACGGATCTTGCCGACATCGACGGCGTCCTCGACCGTCAGCCGCCCGACGGCCGCTCGGCGGAGCGCCGCCAGGTGCGCGGCGGAGCCGAGGGCACGACCGATGTCCCGAGCCAGGGCGCGAACGTATGTTCCGGAGCCGCAGACGATGAGGACGCGTAACGCCGGCGGCCGCCACGAGGCGACGGCGATGCGCTCCACGGTCACGCGCCGCGGCGGAACGGCGACGGTCGCGCCCGAGCGCGCGATCGCGTAGGCGCGGCGCCCGCCGATCTTCACCGCCGCGAAATCGGGCGGTACCTGCACGATCTCTCCGCGGAACGCCGCCAGCGCCTGGTCGATCTCCCCGCGCCCGACGTCGGGGACGCGCGCCTCGCGTCGAGGCGAGCCCTCACGGTCGTCCGTGGTCGTCTCGGTGCCGAAGCGCACCACGGCGGCGTACGCCTTGGACGCCGTGTGCAGGCGATCGGCGAACTTCGTCGCGCTGCCCACCAGGACGGGAAGGAGGCCGGTGGCCAGGGGATCGAGCGTCCCGCCGTGCCCGACCCGCCGGACGCGGAGGGTGGCGCGCACGACCGCCACGACGTCGTGGCTGGTCCATCCGCTGGCCTTGTCCACCGCGAGGACGCCCGCGGGGTCCGGCTCAGCCGCCGCCCTCGCCGCCCTTCTGGGCCTCACGCAGGAGCGCGGAGATGCGCGCAGCGCGCGCCGCCGAGCGATCCTCCACGAAGGTGAGGTCGGGAACGAACCGCAGCTCGGTGCGCTCGCCCAGCTCCTTGCGAAGGTGGCGCTTCGCGCCCTCGAGCGCGACCATCGCCTCGCGACCTTGGGCCTCGTCGCCGAGCACGCTGACGTGGACGCGCGCGCTTTTGAGGTCGGGCGTCGTCTCGACCGCGGTGACCGTCGCGAAGGGGATCCTCGGGTCCCTCAGCTCCTCGCTGATCAGCTGGCCGAGCTCGCGCTGAAGCAGGGCATTGACGCGGTCGGTGCGCTTGTACGGCATGGACCCGTCAACCTCGTGCCTTCGCCTGGACGGCGTACGCCTCCACGACGTCGCCGACGACGACGTCGTTGTGACCCTCGAGGGTCAGGCCGCACTCGAGCCCGGCCGCGACCTCGCGCGCGTCCTCCTTGAAGCGCTTCAGCGTCCCGATGCGTCCGTCGTAGACGGGCGCGCCGCCGCGCATCAGCCGCGCCTGCGCTCCGCGTCGCACGAGGCCGTCGGCGACCATGCACCCGGCGATCGTCGTCTTGCCCGACGTGAAGGTCTGACGGACCTCGGCATGGCCGAGCACCTGCTCCACCATGACCGGCTCGAGCATCCCGACGAGCGCCTTCTGGACCTCGTCGAGGAGCTCGTAGATGACCTTGTAGAGGCGCACGTCGACCTGCAGGTGGTCCGCGACGCGCTTCGCCGGCGCGTCGAGCTTGTTGTTGAAGCCGACGATGACCGCGTTCGACGCCGCGGCGAGCGTGACGTCGGACTCGGTGATGTCGCCGACGGCGGCGTGGATGACGTTGAGGCCGACCTCTTCCTGCGGGAGCTTCGCCAGCGACCCGCGGATCGCCTCGAGCGAGCCCTGCACGTCGGCCTTGAGGACGACCTGGAGCTCCTTGGCCTTGCCTTCCTTCGCCTGCGCGAACATCTCGTCGAGGGTCGCGGGGCGCTCCCCCGCCGCGCCGGCGGCGCGACGACGCTGCTCCGCTTCGACGACGGCTTTCGCCGTCTTCTCGTCGGGCACGGCGCGGACGACGTCGCCGGCCTCGGGGACGTCGGGCAGGCCGAGGATCTCGACCGGACGGGACGGCTCGGCCTTGTTGATCGTCTTGCCGCGATCGTCGATCATCGCGCGCACGCGGCCGTACGCCGTACCGGCGACGACGAGGTCGCCGCGCTCGAGCGTCCCGGTGCGCACGAGGATGGTCGCGACGGGGCCGCGTCCGCGCTCGAGATGCGCCTCGATGACGTTCCCGACGGCGGGACGATCGGGGTCGGCCTTGAGCTCGCGGACGTCGGCCACCAGCAGGACCACGTCGAGGAGGTCGTCGAGGCCCTGCTTGGTCTTCGCCGACACGGGGACCAGCGGCACGTCGCCGCCGTACTCCTCGATCGTCACGCCCTGCTCGGCGAGCTGGGCCTTCACGCGGTCGGGGTCGGCTTCGTTGCGGTCGATCTTGTTCAGCGCGACGACCATCGGTACGTCCGCGGCGCGGATGTGCGAGATCGCCTCCACGGTCTGGGGCTGGACGCCGTCGTCGGCGGCGACGACGAGCACCGCGACGTCGGTCACGGCCGCGCCGCGGGCGCGCATGGCGGTGAACGCCTGGTGGCCGGGAGTGTCGATCCACGTGACCTTGCGGCCCTTGTGCTCGACCTGGTACGCGCCGATGTGCTGCGTGATGCCTCCCGACTCGCGCGCCGTGATGTTCGTCTGCCGCACCGCGTCGAGGAGGCTCGTCTTGCCGTGGTCGACGTGGCCGAGGACGGTCACGACGGGCGCGCGCTCGCGCAGGCGCGACGGATCCGCGTCGGTCCACAGCGCCTCGCGCACCGCGGGGACGGCCTCCTCGGCCTCCGCCTCCGCGACGGTCGGCAGCTCCTCGGGCACCACCTCGAGGCCGAGCTCGCCGGCGACGAGCGCGGCGGTGTCGAAGTCGACGGTCTGATTGATCGTCACCATCAGCCCGAGATTCACCAGCGCCTGCATCACGTCGACGACCGAGTGGTCGAAGGCCTTCGCCAGCTCGCCGACCTGGATGCTGCGCGGAAGCACGACGGGCGCGCGGCCCTCGGGAGCGAGGACGGCCGTCGGCGCGGCCGGCGGCGGGGCCGCGGGCGGCGTCGAGCCGCGGTCGGGTCGCCGACGCGGCCGTGGTCCGCGCTGCGGGGGGATCCGTCTCGGTCGTGCCTTCGGCATCTCTCTCCTAGGTCGCCTGTCTCATCGCGCCGGCGACCTCCGTACGGAGGCGCTCGCGCGCCGTGTCGTCGATCGTCGCTCCCAGCGCGCGCCCCAGCGAGCCTTCGCGGAGCCCGCGGTCCACGCACGCCGCGTCGCGACAAAGGTACGCCCCTCGGCCCGAGGCCTTCCCGCGAGGGTCGACGGACAGCTCGCCCGTGCGCGGGGCCCGCACCACGCGGACGAGGTCGCGCTTCGCGCGGCCTGCCCGGCAGGCCACGCACGTCCGCTGCGGCGGACGGCGATCGGCCGCCTTAGCGGCGATCGCGCCTCTTCTTCCCGCCGAGGAGCGCGCGGTCCTCGTCCTCCAGCTCGGACTCGTCGGCGAGCGCCGACTCCGCTTCCGCCTCGACGACGAGGTCCTGACGGATGCCCTCCTCGTCCACCTCGACGGGTGCGGCCTCGGCCACGGTCTCCACCGCCTCGGGCTCCGGAGGCTGCTCCATCTCGGCCGCGACCTCCGACTCGCTCCGGATGTCGATGCGCCAGCCGGTGATCTTCGCCGCGAGGCGCGCGTTCTGGCCTTCCTTGCCGATGGCCAGGGACAGATAGCGGTCGGGCACGACGACGTACGCCGTCTTCTCCTCCGCGACGCAGTCGACGCGCACGACGGGCGCGGGCGACAGCGCGTTCCCGACGAACTTCTGCGGCTCGTCGTCGTACTGGAAGACCTCGATGCGCTCGCCGCCCAGCTCGTTCGAGATGGCCTGCACGCGCAGCCCGCGCTGTCCGACGCACGCGCCGACGGGGTCGAGCCCCGGCTGACGCGAGCGGACGGCGATCTTGGTGCGCGAGCCGGCCTCGCGAGCGATGCCCATCACCTCGACCTGGCCGTGGTAGATCTCCGGCACCTCGAGCTCGAAGAGCCGCTTCACCAGGCCCTTGTGGGCCCGGCTCACGATGATCTGCGGCCCATGGATCGAGCGGCGCACCTCGAGGACCAGCACCTTGCGGTGCTGCCCGACGAAGTAGCGCTCGTGCGGGGCCTGCTCCGAGCGCGGGAGGATCGCCTTCGCCTTGCCGAGATCCATGATCGCCGCGCCGGCCTCGAAGTGATCGATGACCCCGTTGATGATGTCGCCCTCGCGGTCGGCGTACTCGGCGAAGACCTGCTCGCGCTCGGCCTCGCGCAGGAACTGCTGGATCATCTGCTTCGCGGTCTGGGCGCCGATGCGCCCGAGCGCCGCGGCGGACTCCTCGAACGGGATGACGTCGCCCAGCTGGGCGTCCGTCTTCAGCTTCTTGGCCGTCGCCAGCTCGACCTGCGTCCGCGGGTCCTCCACCTTCTCGACGACCGTCTTGAGCAGGTAGATGCGGAAGGCGCCCGTCTGCACGTCGACCTTGACGTCGAGGTGCTCCTCGTCGCCGTACGCCCGCTTGATGGCGCGCGCGATGATGTCGCTGACGACCTCCTTGGGGAGGCCCTTCTCGGCGGAGAGCTGTGCGAGTCCGGTCACGAGCTCACGGTTCATGTCGCACGCTCCCCTTCATTCATTTCTCTTCCGGCGACAAAAAAAGTGGGTATCGACCCACTTTCAGGCATCCAGAAGCGCGCGGACACGCCGCGTGTAACGGAACTATACCACTGTCCCGCGAAGCCGACTAGGCTCGCGCCGCCCTTCGGAGCGCCGCGCGTACGCGCTCCTCGGTGCTGGCCTTACCCGCCGCCGGCACGCCGCGCAGCCCGGCCGCCGCCTCCGCCGGTGTGTAGCCGAGCGCCTGGAGGGCCGCGGCGGCCTCGTCCTCGGTCGCTTCCGCGGCCAGCGGCGCGCCTTCGCCGCCGACGCGGGCGACCTTGGCGCGCAGATCCACGATGAGGCGCTCGGCGGTCTTCTTCCCCACCCCCGGCGCGCGCGCCAGCGCGGCCACGTCGCCCGACGCGATCGCCGCCGCGAGCTGGGGCGGCGTGGACACCGAGAGCAGGGCCAGCGCCGCGCGCGGCCCCACCCCGCTGACGGAGACGAGCATCTCGAAGAGCGCGAGCTCCTCCCGCGACGCGAAGCCGAAGAGGAGCTGCCCGTCCTCGCGGACGACGTGATGGGTATGGAGAAGGACGTCCTCGGCCTCGGGCTGCCGCGGCACGAAGACCTTGTACCCGAGCCCGCCGACCTCGACGACCACGTGGTCCGTGCCGCGCGCGATCACGCGGCCGCGGACCGATCCGATCACGCGATCACGTCGCCTTGGCGATCGCCGCGGCGAAGCGCGAGCGCTGCACGTGGGTGAGCGCGATGGCGACGGCGTCGGCCACGTTGTCCTGCGTGATCGGACGAGGGAGCGAGAGCACGATCGCGAGCATACGTTGGACGTGCTTCTTGTCCGCCGACCCGGAGCCCGCGACGGACAGCTTCACTTCCTGCGGCGTGTACTCCGCGACCTCGAGGCCGCGCTTCGCGGCGCACAGCAGCGCGATGCCGCGCGCCTCCGCGACGGCCATCGCGGTCCGAGCATTGCGGTTGAAGTAGAGGCGCTCGAGCGCGAGGGCCGACGCGCCGTGCGCCACGATGAGACCGTCGATCGCGTCCGCGATGGACGCGAGCCGGTCGCCGGCCGTCCCGCCGTGAGGCGTTGGGATGATCCCGTGCTCGAGCACCGTCGGCGGCTCCGTTCGGCGGTCCAGGAGGGCGTATCCCATTCCGGTGGTGCCCGGGTCGATGCCCAGGATGACGCCTCCCGGCGTCATACCGTGGCCAGCACCTCTTCGGGTATGTCGAAGTTGGCGTGCACCCTCTGCACGTCGTCGAGCTCCTCGAGCGCCTCGACGAGGCGGATGACCTTTTGCGCGGTGTCGCCGTCCACGCTCACCGTCGAGGTCGGCCGCATGGACACCTCCGCCGACGCGACGCGGATCCCCGCGGCCTCGAGGCTCCGCTTCACCTTCTCGAAGTCCTTCGTGGCGGTGTAGACGGTCACGAGGCCCTTGTCGGTCTCCACGTCCTCGGCGCCGGCGTCGATCGCGGCGAGCTCGACCTCGTCGGCCTTGCCCCCGGTCGCGTCTATCTCGATGACGCCCTTCTGCTCGAAGAGCCACTGGACCGAGCCCGCCTCGCCGAGCTTTCCGCCGTGGCGGGTGAACGCCGCGCGGATCTCGGGGGCGGTGCGGTTCCGATTGTCCGTGGCGGCCTCGACCATCACCGACACCCCGCCCGGAGCGTAGCCCTCGTACATCACGCTCTCCAGCTGCACGCCCTCGCCGCCGCCGGTGGCGCGGTCGATCGCGCGCTGGATGCTGTCCTTGGGCATGTTCACCGCGCGGGCGCGGTCCATCGCGAGCCGCAAGCGGAAGTTCGCCTCGGGGTCGCCGCCCCCCTGCTTGGCGGCGATCATGACCTCGCGCGTCATCTTGGTGAAAAGGTTGCCGCGCTTGACGTCCGCGGCGCCCTTCTGGCGCTTGATCTGGGACCATTTCGAGTGGCCGGACACGGTACGGAAGTCTAAGGCGAGTCCACCTCCCCTTGAGGCCAGGGCCCAGACCCGTCATCTCGCCGGATCTGCTAGAAAGATGGCTGAATGGCCCCTCTGGATCCCGCGAAGATCCGCAACGTCGGCGTCGTCGGTCACGGAGGGTCGGGCAAGACGACGCTCGTCGAGACCCTGCTCCACGCCAGCGGAGCGACGACCCGCCTGGGCAAGGTCGACGACGGCACGAGCATCCTCGACACGGATCCCGAAGAGCAGAAGCGCAAGACGACCATCAACGTCGCCATCGCCACGCTCGTGCACGACGGCGTCAAGATCAACCTCGTCGACACTCCCGGCTTTGCCGACTTCGCCGGCGACCAGGCCGCCGCGCTGCGGGTCGTCGAGAGCGCGCTCATCGTCGTCGACGCCTCCTCGGGCATCCAGGTCGGGACGCAGCTCGTGTGGCAGGACCTGGAGCAGCGCAAGAGGGCGCGCGTCGCCGTCGTCGGCCGGCTGGACCGTGAGAACGCCGACTTCGACGGCGTCCTGCGGCAGCTGCGCGAGGCCTACGGCATCCGCGTCGTGCCGCTCCACGTCCCCGTCGGCACGCACCAGGGCGTCGAGGCGACGATCGACCTCCTCCACGACCAGCTGCTCAAGGGTCCCAAGGATCCCGTCGCCGAGGTGCCGGCGGCCGAGGAGGAGCGGGTCAAGGGCTACCGCCAGCAGCTCATCGAGGCGATCGTCGAGACGAACGAGGATCTCCTCGCGCGGTACCTCGACGGCAAGGAGATCCCCTACGAGGAGCTGCGCGACGCGCTCCATGCCGCGGTGCGCGAAGGCGAGGTCGTCCCTGTCATCGCGACGAGCGCGGCCAAGCGCATCGGCTTCGGCGCCCTCCTCGAGACGATCGTCGACATGCTCCCCTCGCCCATCGAGGGCGGCCCCGCCGTCGGCACGACGCCCGCCGGCGACGAGATCGCGCGCAAGCCGTCCAACGACGAGAAGGTCTCCGCGTTCGTCTTCAAGACCATCGCCGACCCCTTCGTCGGCAAGCTCTCCTACGTCCGCGTCTACTCCGGCGTGCTGCACGGCAACGCGCAGGTGTTCGACGCGACCGCGGGCGAGCCCGAGCGCGTCGGTCAGATCTTCTTCCTGCGCGGCAAGGAGCAGGAGACCACGGACAGCGCCGGCGCCGGCGACCTGTGCGCCATCCCGAAGCTGGCCGCGTCGACGACGGGCTCGACGCTGTGCGACAAGGACTCCCCCATCCTGTACCCCCAGATCGCCTTCCCGTCGGCCGCGTTCAGCGTGGCGATCGAGCCGACCAGCAAGCAGGACCTCGACAAGCTCTCGACGGCGCTCCACCGCCTCACCGAGGAGGACCCGACGCTGCGCGTGCGCCGCGAGGATGCGACGCACGAGACGCTCCTCTCGGGCATCGGCGAGTCCAGCGTCGACGTCGCCGTCCACAAGCTCAAGGACAAGTTCGGCGTGAGCGTCGAGACGCGCACGCCGCGGGTGCCCTACCGCGAGTCCATCCGCGCGAAGGCGAGCGCGCAGGGCCGCTACAAGCGACAGACCGGCGGCCACGGGCAGTTCGGCGACTGCTGGGTCGAGATCGAGCCCCTCCAGCCGGGCTCCGGGGTGGAGTTCGCGACGCGCGTCGTCGGCGGCTCGGTGCCGCGCAACTTCTGGCCGGCGGTCGAGAAGGGCATCCGCGAGACCGCCGAGCGAGGCGTCATCGCGGGGTACCCGCTGTCGGATTTCCGGGCGACGCTGTACGACGGCTCGTTCCACTCCGTCGACTCGAGCGAGATGAGCTTCAAGATCGCGGGCTCCCTCGCGCTCCAGAGCTGCGTCAAGGAGGCTCAGCCGTTCCTGCTCGAGCCGATCATGGAGCTCGAGGTCCTGGTGCCCGAGGACCACATGGGCGACGTCCTCTCCGACCTCAACTCGCGGCGCGGTCGCGTGCTCGGCATGGACAGCACGCCCGGCGGCCTGCGCAGCATCAAGGCGCACGTCCCCATGGCGGAGACGTTCCGCTACGCGACCGACCTCCGCTCCATGACCGGCGGACGCGGCACGTTCTCGGCGACGCTGCTCGGGTACGAGGAGTGCCCGTCGCACATCGCGCAGAAGGTCATCGCGGACCACGAGGCGCACCAGGCCGAGGAGCCCGCGGCCGCCCGCTAGGCGCCCCTCAGTTCTCCGGCGCCGCGCCGATCTCCGACAGCAGGTCCGCCGCGGCCGGGTTCAGCTCGATCGCCCGCGCGAAGGCGACGTCCGCCGCGGCCGCGTCTCCGCGCTGCCACGCCAGGAGTCCGCGGCCGAAGTGCGCCTCCCATATCTCCGGCTCGGCCGCGAGGACGCGCTCGAAGCGCGCCTCGGCGTCGGCCGCTCGCGCCGGGTCGCCTTCGACGGCGATCTTGCCCGCCTCTTCCAGATCCTTCTCCAGCTCGGGGTAGCGCACGCCGAGAAGGAGCCGCCGGGCGGTGGCCTTCACGGCGGGCTCGGCGTCGCCGCGCAGGACACGGCGCAGCCGGGAGGAGGCCACGGCGCTCGCGCCCGACACGATGTGCAGCTGCGCCAGGCGGAGAGAGTCCTCCGGCCGCAGCGATCGCAGGGCGTCGGCGTGCTCGAGGGCCACGATCGCGCCGGTGACGTCGCCGGCGAGGCGTCGCATCTCGCCGAGCATGAAGTGCGCGCGCCAGGACCGCGGCCTCGCCTCGACGACGCGCTCGAGCACCGGCGCCAGAAGGCGGTGATCCTCGCGCTCGACGGCGCCCGCGGCGATGACGAGAACGCGCTCCTCCGCGGCGTCCGCCGCCGGGTCCCCGGTCAGCGCCCGCGCGTACGCCGTCGCGGCTTCGAGGATCGCGCGCTCCGCGCCGGCCGGGTCGCTCTTCTCGAGCAGCGTCGCGTCGACCTCCGAGTCCATCCCCTCCAGCAGCGCCGCGTACGCCTCCTCGTTCGCCGCCGCGGGGGCGGCGTCCGCCGGCGCCGTGCCCGCGGCCAGCGCCGACGCGAGCCAGGCGGCCAGCGCGGGCTCGACGAGGTGGAGCTCGCCCGGCGCGATCTCGCGCGAGAACGTCGCGGAAGGGCTCTCGCGGGCCACGTCCACGAGGGCGACCTCGAGGGCGCGCCCGCCCGCCGCCTCGCGGTACGTGCCCGTCAGCGCGTATCCCGCCTCGACGGAGCGCGCGTACTGCGAGGCGAGCTTCGCGTCGGGCGTCGAGCCGAAGACGAGATAGCCGGCGTCCGAGGCCGCCTCCGGCATGGCGACGAGGAACACGGGGCGGAGCTCGACGTCCGGGTCGTCGGCGAAGCGATCGACGAGCCTCCGCGCGATCTGGCGCGCCCACTTCCCCGCCTCGGTCCCGCCGCCGCCCTCGACGGTCGCCCCGAAGGGCACGACCGCGACGACCTCGGTCACGCCGTCCAGCGGATGCGCGCGTAGCTCCGCGGGCCGTAGCGGACGACGTGCTCGGACGCCGTCGTCACGATCGTCGACTCGTCGGCGAGGACGTCGTCGACGCGCACGGCCTTCTGCTGCACGAGACGCCGCGCGCTGCCCTTGCTCGACTGCAGCTTGGCCCGCACGAGGAGGTCGACGATGGGCACGGCGTGCTCGCCGTCCTTGGCCACGCTCACGACGGGGATCTCCTCCGGCATCTGCCGCTCACGGAAGCGGCGCACGAACTCCGTGGCCGCCTCGTCCGCGGCGGCGGCCGAGTGCAGCTCGGTGACGATGCGGCGCGCGACGATCTCTTTCGCCTCGCGCGGATGGGTCTCCTTGCGCGCGAGGGCGTCGAGGATCCGCCGCACTTCCGCCATCGGCATCTCCGTCGCCCACTCCAGGTAATGGGGCATGACCTCGTCCGGGATCGACATGACCTTCCCGAACGCCTCGTCGGGGGTGTCGAGGAGCCACACCGCGGTCTGCGGCTTGGTCTTGCTCATGACCAGGCCATCCGTCCCCTCGAGCATCTGAACGAGAAAGACCTGCTGCGGCCGCTGCCCGACCTCCTGCTGCAGCTCGCGTCCGGCGAGGATGTTGAACTTCTGGTCGGTCCCGCCGAACTCCACCTCGGCCTGGATGGCCACCGAGTCGTATGCCTGGAGGAGCGGGTAGAGCAGGTCCTTGATCGGGATGGCCGTTCCCGCCGCCTGGCGCTTGCGGAACTCCTCGCGCGCGAGCATCTGCTGCACGGTGAAGCGCGACGCGAGCTGGAAGACGTCCTTGAGCCCGAACTTGCCGTACCACTCCGCCTGGTAGACGACGCGCGTTTTCTCGCGGGGCACGATGCGGTGGAACTGCTCGAGGTACGTCCGCGCGTTCTCCAGGACCTGCTCGTGCGAGATCATCGGCCGGCTCTCCGACTTGTCGGTCGGGTCGCCGATCTGGGTCGTGTAGTCGCCGATGATGATGACGATCTCGTGGCCCCAGCGGGCGAGCGTGCGGAGCTTTCGCAGCCCGATGGCGTGCCCGATGTGCAGGTTGGGGCGCGTGGGGTCGAATCCCTGCTTGATGCGCAGCGGGCGCTCCGCCCTGCGCAGGGCGGCCGCGAGCTCATCGCGGGTGATGATCTCGGCGACGCCGCGCGTGAGGAACTCTTGGAGCTCTTCCTCGTTAGGGCGTGTGGACATGACCTCTCTCTACTCGGGCCGTGGCGGCTTGAGCGGCCCCTAGACTAATGACCATCGGCTCCTCCCACCGCGATCACGCGCTGCGACGCGGGCCCTACCGGCCGCGCCGCAGGAGGGGGAACGGAGACCCGGTGCGCCGGGGGCTCGTGTTCGTCCCGCCCGTGATGATCGCCATCCTCCTCGCGATCGCCGCCGTGCCGCTCGTCGGCGGCGCGATGGCCTTCGTCGCCGTCACGGCCGACCTTCCCTCGCCCCAGGACCTGGCCAAGGAGCCCCTGGCACTGTCGACGCAGGTGTACGACCGCACCGGGCAGGACCTGCTCTACCAGTTCGAGGAGGAGCGCCGCGACGCGGTGAAGATCGACGAGGTCCCCCAGACGCTCATCGACGCGACCGTCGCCGCCGAGAACAAGACGTTCTGGACGGACCCCGGCATCGACGTCGGCGCGACGGTGCGCGCCGCCATCGCCGACGTGACCGGGAAGAGCAGCGGGCAGGGCGGCGCGTCGACGATCACGCAGCAGCTGGTGAAGCAGCGCATCGTCGGCAACGAGCTGAGCCTGACGCGCAAGATCCGCGAGGCCATCCTCGCCATCGAGGTCACACGCACGTACTCGAAGCGCGAGATCCTCGAGCTGTACTTCAACCAGATCTACTACGGCAACCAGGCCTACGGGATCAAGGCCGCGGCGCAGACGTACTTCGGCGTCAGCGATCTCAGCAAGCTCACCGTCGCCGATTGCGCTCTGCTGGCCGGACTGCCGCAGGCGCCGTCGATGCTCGACCCATCGAAGCCCGAGAACCTCGCGCGCGCTACGGAGCGGCGCGCCTACGTGCTCTCGCAGATGGAGGACATGGGCTCGATCAGCGCCGACCAGGAGGCGCTCGCCGAGGCCGAGCCGATCGCGGTGAAGGGTCAGCAGATCACGACGATCACGGCCCCCCACTTCGTCTTCCAGGTCCGCGACCAGCTGACGCGGATCCTCGGCGGCGACGAGGGCGCCGTCACCCGCGGCGGCTTCAAGGTGATCACCTCGCTCGACATGGCCAAGCAGAAGGCCGCCGAGGCGCAGGTGAAGAGCTGGGTCGCGCAGCTGAAGGACCACAACGTCCACAACGCCGCCCTCGTCACCATCGACCCGCGGACCGGCGAGGTACTGTCCTACGTCGGCTCGGTCGACTACTACGACCGTACGGATACCCAGGTGCAGGGCCAGTACGACGCCGCCGGGATCGGCCTGCGCCAGCCGGGGTCGGCGTTCAAGGTCTTCAACTACCTGACCGCGCTCGAGAAGGGCGCGACCGCGGCCACGGTCGTCGTAGACGCGCAGACCGACTTCACGGGGAGAGCGCCGGCGGGCGGTCCCCTCAACCCCGCGACGTGCGGCTGGTGCCCGGTGAACGCCGACGGCCAGTTCCACGGCCCGCTGACGATGCGCCAGGCCATCCTCGAGTCGCGCAACATCCCGGCCATCAAGTTCCTTCAGGAGTACTCCGGGATACCGGACACGATCAAGACCGCGAACGACATGGGCATCACGACGCCGATGGACCCGAACACGGTCGGGCTCTCGCTGACGCTCGGCACGCAGGTCGTGAAGCTCGTCGACATGACGAGCGCATTCGGCGTCCTCGCGAACATGGGCGTCCGCGTCGACCCCACGTACATCCTCAAGGTGGAGGACCCCGCCGGGAAGGTGATCTGGGAGCACAAGGACTACCAGCAGAAGCGCGTGCTCGACCCGGGGATCGCGTTCATCATGGACGACATCCTTCGCGGCTACACCGACCCGAACAAGGACTTCGAGTTCGGGAGCTGGACGAACATCGGCCGGCCCGCCGCGCTGAAGACGGGCACGACGGACGACCTCAAGGACGTGTACTCGGTCGGCTACACGCCGCAGCTCGTTACCGGCGTCTGGATGGGCAACAGCGATAACGAGCCGATGAGCGGACGCGACTTCCTGGCGGCCATGGGCCCCGGCCAGCTCTGGCGCGACTACATGAAGCAGGTCCTCGCGGGCGTGCCCGTCGAGGACTGGTCGCCGCCGAGCGACGTCGTGCGGCAGAACGTCGTGGTCGCGCCGGGCGCGTACGGCGGCTACGGCTCGGGGATGCTCCCGTCGAAGCTCTCGCCGTTCGCCACTCCGGAGTGGTTCCTCAAGGGGACCGAGCCGCGTGCGGTGGACGACTGGTACGTGGCGGGATGCCCCAAGCCGGACGGGACGACGTCGGTCGGCATGCGCATCCGCGAGGTCGGCCCCGCGCTGTGGCAGTCCTATACGCAGCGCTGGATCGCCGAGGCCAAGAAGGGCGCGCACTCGTACGGGCGCTACGCCTGGAACCTCGTCGGCGAGGGCCCCTGCCCGACCCCCTCGCCGACCCCGACGCCGTCCGCGACCGCGCGCCCGAGCGGCTCGCCCGGAGCGTCGGGCTCGCCGGGCGGTCCGACGCCAAGCGCGACGCCGATCCCGACGATCCAGATCTCGCTTCCGCCCGGCGTCACCTGGCCGCCCGGCCTGACGCCGAGCCCGCGGCCCTAGCGGCCCGACCCGTCGAGGCCGAGCGCGGTCATGCGGATCGCGCGCCGCGCCAGCTCGCGCGCGATGACCTCGTCCGCCACGTCGACGACGTGCGCATCGCGCAGCTGCCGCAGCAGGACGGGGTGCGCGTCCGCGCGCACGGCGCGCCACTCGACCGCCTCGCCGTCGATGCCCACGCGCGGCGCGCCCCTCACCCTGCCCCGGAACATGTGCACGCGCATCCCCTTGCGCGGCGTGAGCGTCTCGACGTCGTAGCGCGCGACGAGGCGCAGGTCCTGCGCGTCGAGGCAGGTCTCCTCGCGCAGCTCGCGGCGCGCGGCCTCTTCGAACGTCTCCGCTCCTTCCACGCCGCCGCCCGGAAGGAGCCACTCGCCGCCGAACGGCCCCCCGCCCTGTCGCACGAGGAGGACGCGCCCCTGCTCGTCGAGGGCGAGGACGATGGCGCTGCGCCGGCGCTCGTCGGCCACTAGAGGGTCACGATGGTGGCGCCGTCGCCGCCTTCGCTGCGGCCGGCGGTCGCGACGTCGCGCACCAGCGGGTGCTGCGCCAGCGCCGTCCGCACCGCCGCCCTCAGCGCCCCGGTGCCCTTGCCGTGCACGATGCGAACGCGCTCGTAGCCCGCGACGGCCGCGTCGTTGAGGTACCGGTCCACCGCGGCGATGGCCTCTTCCGCCCGCGCCCCGCGGATGTCGAGCTGGAGCGGCACGTCCGCCGCCGACCCGCGCACGTCCGCGCGGGCCGAACGCACCGGGGCGGCCTCCGGCACCGGCGCCTCGCGCAGCTCGCGGGCGGGGACGCGGAGGCGTAGCGCCCCCGCGGCGACCTCGGCGAGGCCGCGCTCGTCGATGGACACCAGCGTGCCCGGCTCGCTCAGCCCCTCGACGAGCACCGACGAGCCGACCGCGATCGGCGCCGTCGGCCGCGGCGCGGGCGCCGGAGCGATCCTCTCGCGCGCCGCTTCGGCGTCGGCGAGCGCGGCCCGCGCGTCCTCGACGAGGTCGCGGCGCGACGCGCGGTCCCGCGCCTCCTCGGCCTGCCGGATGGCGCGCCGCGCCTGGAGCAGCACGTCTTCCGCCTCCATGCGCGCGCGCCGCAGGCGCTCGCGCGCCTCGTCGCGGATGCGGTCCGCCTCCCGGCGCGCCTCCTCCAGTGCCCGCTCCGCCTCGCGCGCCGTCACCTTCGCGGCTTCGAGGCCCTCCGCGAGCTCCGTCCGGGCGCGCTCCGCTTCGCGAAGGGTGCGCTCGAGCGAGCGGTGCAGCTCCGAGAGGTGCGCCTCGGCTCGCTCGAGCACGGCCGGCGCGAGCCCGAGGCGCGACGCGATGGCGAACGCGTTCGAGGCGCCGGGCAGGCCGAGGTGGACGCGGTACGTCGGGCGCAGCGTCACCGGGTCGAACTCGACGCTGGCGTTCTGGACGCCCGGCGTGTTGAGCGCGAACGCCTTGAGCTCGGGGTAGTGGGTGGTGGCGGCGACGAGCGTGCCGCGCTCGAGCAGCGTCTCCAGCACGGCCATGGCCAGCGCCGCGCCTTCGTCGGGATCGGTGCCCGCGCCGATCTCGTCGAGGAGCGCGAGGTCGCCCTCCTCCGCCTCGCCGAGCGTGCCGACGATGTTGCGCAGGTGCGACGAGAACGTCGACAGCGACTGCTGGATCGACTGCTCGTCGCCGATGTCCGCGAACACGCTGCGCACGACCGGGAGCGCGCTGCCCGGAGCCGCGGGCACCGGCAAGCCGCACGCCGCCATCAGGGTCAGCAACCCGATCGTCCGCAGCGTGACCGTCTTCCCGCCGGTGTTCGGCCCGGTCACGACGAGCGCCTTCGTGCCGCCGCCGAGGCGGACGTCGATGGGCACGACGGCGTCGCCCAGCTGCCGCACCAGCAGCGGGTGACGCGCGCGGATGAGGTCGATCGTCCCGTCGGCGGTGAGGCGCGGACGCGCGCACTCGAACGTCTCCGCGAAGTGGGCGCGCGCGAGGATGAGGTCGAGCGCCGCGAGCGCCGCGACGAGGGCGTCGAGCTCGGTCGCCGCGGCCTCGACCCGCCGCGACTGCTCGGCCAGCACGCGCTCGACCTCGGCCTTCTCCGCGAGCTCCGCCTCGCGCAGCCTGTTGTTCGCGTCGAGGATGTCGAGAGGCTCGATGAACACCGTCGCGCCGCTCGCGGAGCGGTCGTGGACGATGCCCTTCACCGCGCCCGCGAACTCGGCCTTCACCGGCACGACGTAGCGGCCGCCCCGCTGCGTGACGATCGGCTCCTGGAGCATCTTCCCGAGCGACGACGAGTGGAGGAGGCCGTCGACGCGCTGCTGCAGTCGAGCGAGCGCCGCGCGCAGCTCCATCCGCGCGCTCGCGAGCGCCACGCTCGCCCGATCGAGGACCTCTCCCTCGGCGGACACGGCGTGCTCGATCGCCTGCGCGACCTCGAGCGGCGGCCGCGCGAAGCGCGCGCGCGCCGCGAGCGGCGGGTAGGTCCTGATCTGCGCGAAGAGGGCCTCGGCGGCGCGGATCGTCGCCGCTACGGCGTAGAGCTGCACGGGGTCGAGCACGCCGCCGAGCCGCGACCGGCGCACCGACTCGCGGATGTCGCGGGCGCCGCGCAGCCCGGCCGACGGCACGGCGCGCACGAGGTCACGCGCCGCCGCCGTCTCGTCCTGGAGCCGCTCGGCGTCGCCGATGTCGGTGACGGGGGTCATCGCCTCGGCGAGCTCGCGCCCGGGCTGGAACGACGTGCTCTCGGCGGCGATCTCGCGGACGGCGGTGAGCTCGAGGACGCGAAGAGTGCGTTCACTGGTCATGTCGAGGACAAGATATGCGGCCGACTGCGGCGTCGCGTCGTGTCGGGATCAGCGCGGGACGACGCCCAGAAGCCGAACGCTACGTGCGCGGAGACCGCGAGACGCCGCGCGACCCGCGCACGTAGAAGCGCCACGGACGCTCGGAGGTCCGGCCGGAGGAGATGCCGATGCGTGTCGAGCGCCCGACCTGGGACGCAGTGACGCGCGGCCCGTCGCGCAGCGTGAGCGCCGAGGCCAGCAGGTCGAGGCCGCTGTTCGCCGTCGTCAGGCCGAAGCCGCGACCGATGAGGCCGGGACCCGCGAGCGCGCGCGGAGCGTCGGGGAAGCCGACGAGCGGCTCGGCGCCGCGCAGCAGGACCGCGCCGGCAGGGACGCCGCGCGGCTTGGCGACCACGTTCATGCAGTAGTGGACGCCGTAGCTCAGGTAGACGTAGGCGTGGCCGGGGTCGCCGAACATCGGCGCGTTGCGCGCCGTCGGACCTCTGTACGCGTGCGACGCCGGATCGTCCAGCCCCAGGTAGGCCTCCACCTCGACGATGCGGGCAGCGCGGAGCAGGCCGGGCTCGTCGCGCACGAGGATCTTCCCGAGGAGGTCGCGGGCGACCTCGAGCACGGGTCGCCGATAGAAGGACCGCGGCAGCACGCGCATTCGTCCCCCAGGCGCGAAGACCGAGGCGCCGCGGCGACGAGGTCGAGCACCTGGGCCTGAGCGCGGGCTTTGCCCGAGCGAAGGTCGGATCAGATCTTACGGCGCGGGTCGAGCGCGTCGCGGAGGCCGTCGCCGATGTAGTTGACGGCCAGCACTACGACGAAGATGCAGAGCCCCGGGAACAGCGGCCAGTGCGGCGCGAACTCTAGGTACTGCTGCGAGTCGTAGAGGAGACGGCCCCACGTCGGGGTGTCCGGCGGGAACCCGAGCCCCAAGAACGAGAGCGTCGACTCGGTGAGGATCGCGCCGCCGACGCCGATCGTCGCGGCGACGAGCACCGGGCTGAGCGCGTTGGGCAGGATGTGGCGGAAGATGATCCGCGCGTCGGACGACCCGACGCAGCGCGCGGCTTCGACGAACTCGCGCTGCCTCAGCGAGAGGAACGAGGCGCGCACCAGGCGCGCGACGGGCATCCAGTTGAGGATCGAGATCACGCCCACGATCATCACGAAGATCCCCACGACCGGGCCGATCGTCCGTGTCAGGGTGTCGCGGAAGAGGTACACCAGGACGAGCAGCAGGGGCAGCACCGGCAGCGAGAGGAACAGGTCCGTGAGCCGCATCAGCGGGTTGTCGAGCTTCGAGAAGTAGCCGGCGAAGGCGCCGATGGCCGTGCCGAGGGTGATCGAGACGAGGACGGCGGTGATGCCGACGGCGATCGACACGCGTCCGCCGTAGAGGACACGCGCTAGCAGGTCGCGCCCGAGGTCGTCGGTGCCCATCGGGTGGTCGAGCGAAGGGCCCTGGAGCGACGCCTTGAAATCGATGTCGCTGATCGTGTGCGGCCAGATGAGCGGCCCGAAGAGGACCGCCAGCACGATGAAGGTCAGGGTGAAGAGACCCGCCAGCGCGAGCTTGTCGCGCGTGAACGTGTACCACGCGTCGCCCCATAGCGACCGCGCCGGCCGCGAGAGCGCGTCGACCGCGATGCTGCCGCTGAGCTCGACCTGTGCCGTCGTCATCAGCTGTACTTGATCCGCGGATCGAGGACCGCATAGCAGACGTCGGCGAACAGGTTGAAGAGGACCTGCAGGACCGCGAAGATCATGACGACCGCGGCGACGACCGGCGTGTCGCCCGTCCCGATGGAATCGACCAGCAGCGCGCCGATGCCGGGGACGTGGAAGATCTGCTCCGTCACGATCGCGCCGCCGAAGACGGCGGGAACGCCGAGGGCGATGAGCGTCACGACCGGGATGAGGCTGTTCCGCAGGACGTGGCTGATCACGACGACGCTCTCGCGGAGGCCCTTCGAATGCGCGGTCCGCACGTAGTCGAGCGGGAGGTTCTCGAGCATGGACGCGCGCGTGTAGCGCGTGAGGATCGCCGCGTCGAAGAGGCCGAGGACGGCGATGGGCATGATCGCCTGCTTGAGCTCGGCGATGAACGACGGGATGTCGTGCACCTGGAGGTTCGAGTCGTAGAGGAACGTCAGCCAGTGGAAGTGGATGCTGAAGATGAGGATGAGGACGAGGCCGGTGAAGAAGGTCGGGAACGAGAAGCCGGCGTACGCGAGGGTCGAGATGACGTGGTCGAGCGCGGCGTTGCGGCGCACCGCCGAGATGACGCCCGCGGGGAGCGCGACCACGACGGAGACGATGTAGGCGACGCCGACCACCCAGAGCGTGTTCGGCAGCCGCTGCCAGATGAGGTCGGAGACCGACGAGTGCGACATGAAGGAGACGCCGAAGTCGCCCTGCGCCATCGCCGTGACCCACTTGACGTAACGGATCGGCCATGGCTGATCGAGGCCGAGCGCGTGACGGATGTGCTCGCGCGCCTCCGGCGGTATGCGCGGGTCGGCGCCGAACTGCGAGAGCGGGTCGATGGGGGCGAGCGCGAGGATCGCGTACATGACGAAGCTGATCGCGATCAACGTGGGGATCGCGATGAGCAGCCGGCGAACGATATAGCGCCCCATCGTCCCTCAGTCCCTTTGCGGATCGATCAGTGAGCGCGGGTGGCGCCGTGGAGATCGTCCACGACGCCACCCTAACACTCGTCTCCCGCTACTTGGACCAGTCCGCGATGTTCCACAGCGACGAGTCCCACGCCGATGGCGCGAGACCCTTGAGCTGCTTCGATGCGCCGTCCGGGGTCGGAGCGACGCGAGTGATCAGCGGGATGATCGCGACGTCCTTGATGAGGATGTCGTTCGCCTGCTGCACCAGCTGATCACGCTTGTTCTGATCCGTCTCCGTACGGAGCTGCGCGATGATCTTGTCGAAGTCGGGGTTGCAGTAGCGCCCGTAGTTGCCCTTCTGCCAGTTGTTCGCCGAGCTCGTGCGGGCATCGCAGCCCCAGCTGCCTGACATGTACGACGTCGGGTCGGGGTCGCCGCTGTTCGTGTACATCTCGACGTCGGCGAAGAAGTGGTTGGCGCCCTCCGGCGACGTGTTCGTGAAGAACGTGCTGGCGGGCGTCGACTTGAGCGTGACCTGGAATCCGGCCTTCGTCCAGTCCTGCTTCAGGATGTCCTGCGTCTTCTGCCGGACGGAGTTGACCGTCGTGTTGAAGGTGATGGCGAGCTTGACGCCGCCCTTGGCGCGGACGCCGTCGGGGCCGGCGACCCAGCCGTCGTCCTGGAGCTCCTTCATCGCCGCGTTGACGTCGAACTTGCAGACGTCGAAGCCCGAGCTGTCCTTGGCGACCATCGCCTCGGGCGCGGTGATGATGTTGCAGGAGTCCTTGCCGGCGAGTCCGGCGCCGTAGAGCTGGTCGGCGATCGCCTTACGGTCGGTCGCCATGGCCAGCGCGCGGCGGACGTGGCTGTCGCTGAAGAAGGGGTGCTTCGTGTCGGGCTCGGAGCGCTTCGCTCCGAGGGACGGGTCCGGGTTCGCGAAGTTGACGACGAGCCGCTCGACCGAGGTGCCGTACTGCGTGAGGATGTTGCACTTCGAGTCGGCCGCCGCGGCCATCGGCTTGAGGATGGTCGCCTCCACCTGGAGGTTCCAGCCGTAGTCGATGTCGCCGGTCTGGCACACGGCGCGGGCCGCGGCGTTCGCGTCGCCGCCGCCCTTGATCTGGACGGTCTTGAAGAACGGCTTGTTCGGGTCGCGGTAGTTCGGGTTGATGACGTAGTCGACGACGTCACCGGGCTTGAAGTCCTGGACCATGTACGGGCCCGTGCCGATCGGCTTCAGGTCCGCCGGGCAGTTCTTCGCCTTGTCGCCGACGCACGCGGAGTACTGCGCCTTCTGGAGCACGCCGCCCTCGGTGCCCACGCCCCACTGGTAGAAGAAGGGCTGCGTGTCCTTGTACGTCACGACGAGCGTGTTCGGGTCCTTGGCCGTGACCGACTGCACGCCGTCACACCGGTCGTCCGTCGATGCCGCGGTCTTCGGGTCGCACTGGTACGTGTAGGTGAACGCGGCGTCGTCGGCGGTGAACGGCGTACCGTCCGACCACTTGAGGCCCGGCTTCAGCTTCCACGTGACGGTCTTGAAGTCCTTGCTGACCTCGCCGTTCGCGACGGTCGGGATCTCGGCCGCCAGGACCGGAACGGGCTTGCCGTCGTTGTCGAACGCGGCGAGCGGCTCGATGATCAACCGCGAGGCGTCGTTGTCCTTGGTGCCGGTCGCCTGATGCGGGTTGAGGATCGTGACCGCCTGCCAGTAGAGGATCTTCAGGTCGCCGCCCGCGCCGCGCTGGGCCTTGGGCGCCGCGCTCGACGCGGCCGCTGAAGCCGAAGGCGCCGACGACGCCGCGGGCGTCGCGCTCCCGCACGCTGCTGTGAGAAGGATGCCGAAAGTGCCGACGATGGCTGACGCGCGTTGCCAGGTGGGTATCTCCATGCCTCCTCCTAAATTCCGTCCGCTCTTCCGACCGCAAACCGCACCGCAAGCGCCCCATCCCGCGGTCCGAAGTGTCGGCAAGGTATACCCGGCCAGGGGCTCTCGCAACACGGAAAAGCGCCGGGATGCGCCTGAACCATGTTCGCCGGGCGTCGGTAAAGGGACAGTGGACAAGGGCGGCCCCGCGCGTATCGCTACGCGATAAAGGGAGCTGCTCCCGGATGCGCACGTCCAGGTCAGGACGCGCGAATGGTCGCTCCGAAGCGATGCAGCAGGCGCGCCTCGATCTTCGCCACCGCGCGATCGACGTCGGCGTCGGAGAGCGTGCCGGCCGGGGATCGGAACGTCAGGCGCACGGCGAAGCTCTTCTTCCCCGCCGGGACCTGGGCGCCGCGGTAGAGATCGCGCAGCGCGACGTCCTCGAGCCCGCCCTTCGCGCCGGCGGCGCGGATGTCCGTCTCGACGTCGCGCCAGGCCGTCGCGTCGTCGACGACGAACGCGAGGTCGCGCCAGGCCGCGGGATAGCGCGGCGGCGTCAGCGCGGCGTTCGGACGGACCGACGCGAGGAGCAGCGCGAGGTCGACCTCGGCGACGAAGGTCGCGGGCGGCAGCTCCCACATCTCGGCCACGCGCGGGTCGAGCTGCCCGGCGACGACCGCGTCACGCGCTCCGTCGACGAGCCGCCACGAGCGGCCCGGGTGCAGCCCCGGCGCCCCGACCTCCGGCGTTCCCCGCCCCGAGCGCGTCGCGCGGTGAAGGCCGTCGATGACGCCCTGCAGGTCCGAGACCTCGAAGACCCGCTCCGGCGTGAGCCAGGTCTCGCCTTCGCGCACCGGCTCCGCCAGCCCGCACAGGACGACGCCCACCGTCCAGCGCTCCTCCGGCAGGTCGCCCGGACGCGGCAGGTACACCGGGTCGATCTCGAAGATCGCGAGGCCCTTGCGGTGCTTCATGTTCCGGCTGGCGGTGTCGAGGAGGCTCGCGCGGAGCGTGGGCCGCACGATCTCCTGCTGCGCGCTGGTCGGGTTCGTGACGCGGAGCGGCTCGGGAGCGAGCGGCGATCCGTCCGGCGTGAGGCGGCGCAGCCAGGCTTCGTCGATGAGCGCGTACGAGATCGTCTCCTGCAGGCCGAAGCCGACGAGCGCATCGCGTACGCGCTCGCGCATCCGCTCGAGCGGATGCCGCTCATGGAGCGGAAGGACGCCCGTCGGCAGTCGCGTCGGGATGGTGTCGTAGCCGACGATCCGAGCGACCTCTTCGACGATGTCCTCCGGTATGCCGATGTCGGTGCGGATCGCCGGCGGGGTGACGACGAGCTGGTCGCCGAGCTCCGCGTAGGCGAAGCCGAGCCGGCGCAGCGCGTCGACCGCCTCGTCGCGGCCGACCTCGGCGCCGAGGACCCGGCCGATGTCGCTGAAGCGCAGCTTCACGTTGGGCACCTGGCGCGGACGGGGGTAGACGTCGACCGCGCCGACGACCGTCGCCCCGGCCAGCTCACGGAGGAGGTGCACGGCGCGCGCGAGCCCGAGCGGCGGCAGCTCGGGACTCAGATCCAGCGCGAAGCGGCGCGCCGCCGCGCTCCCGCCCGATCCGCCGAGGCCGTGCGCGTCGGTCGTTCGTCGGGTCCGCCGCGGCTCGAACGACGCGGCCTCGAGCGCGACCTCGGTCGTGCCCTCCCGGATCTCGGAGTCCTCGCCGCCCATGATCCCCGCCAGGCCGAGGACCCTCTCTTCGTCGGCGATGACGAGATCCGATGCCCGCAGGATGCGGTCGACGCCATCGAGCGTGCGCACCGCCTCGCCCGCACGCGCGAGGCGCGCGACCAGTGCGCGGCCGCGGAGACGCTCCGCGTCGTAGGCGTGGAGCGGCTGCCCGATCTCGAGCATCACGTAGTTCGTGATGTCAACGACGTTGCTGATGGGGCGCATCCCCGCGGCGATGAGCCGCTGCTGCATCCAGGCCGGCGACGTTCCCATGCGCACGCCCGTCAGGTAAGCCGCGGTGAAGCGCGGACAGGCGTCATCGTCCTCGATGCGGACCACCAGGAGCGACGGGTCGAGGCGATGAGGCAGCGGCTCCATCGCCGGAGCGCGATACGGCGTGCCCAGGATCGCCGCCGCTTCGCGCGCGATCCCCGTCAGCGACAGCGCGTCGGGGCGATTGGGCGCGATCTCGAACTGGATGACGGTCTCGCCGAGGACGTCGCGCAGGCGCGCGCCGACAGGCGCCTGGGGGTCGAGGAGGAGGATCCCCTCGTGATCGGGACCGATGCCGAGCTCGAGGGCGGACATGACCATGCCCTCGCTCATGATCCCGCGCATCTTCTTCGGCTCGAGCACCGCCATCGTGCCGTCGTTGTGCGCGTCCTTGTAGGCGGCGCCCACCTCGGCGTAGGGGACGATCGCGCCGACCGCGAGGTTCGGTGCGCCCGTGACGACTTGGCGCGTGCGGCCGTCGCCGTAGTCGACGGTCGCGAGGAGCAGCTTGTCGGCATTGGGATGGCGCTCCAGCGCCGTGATGCGGGCGACCCAGATCTTGTCCCAGTCCCACGTCCGCTCGACGTGGTCGACCTCCATGCCGGCCATGTGGAGGCGCTCGGCGATCTCGTCGCTCGAGACCGAGACGTCGACGTAGTCGCGGAGCCAGGAGACCGGCACTTTCAGCGACGGCATCTACACGGACTCCAGGTACCGCAGGTCGTTCTGGTGGAAGAGGCGGATGTCCGGCGTACCGGTGAGGAGCATGGCCAGACGCTCGACGCCTCCCCCGAACGCGAAGCCCTGCACCTGCGACGGGTCGTACCCGACGCGGCGCAGCGCCTCCGGATGCACCATCCCGCACCCGGCCGCCTCGATCCACCCCGAGCCGCCGCAGGTCGCGCAGCGGCCGGCGTTCGTCGTCCCGCTCCCGTCGCAGACGAAGCAATCGAAGGCGATCTCCGCCGACGGCTCGGTGAACGGGAAGTAGTCGGGGCGGAACCGCACCTTGCGCTCGCTCCCGAAGATCTGCCGCGCGAAGGAGTAGAGGACGCCCTTCAGGTCGGCCATCGAGAGCTGCTCGTCGATCGCCAGCCCCTCGTACTGGAAGAAGACGCTCTCGTGCGTCGCGTCCGTCGCCTCGAACCGGTAGCAGCGGCCGGGCACGACGACGCGTACCGGCGGACGCCGCTGCTCCATGACCCGTATCTGCATCGGGGACGTGTGCGTCCGCAGGAGCATCGGCTGCCGACGCGAGGGCTCCGCGACGGCGCGACCGCCGGTCCCCGTCGCGGCCAGCGCGACCTCCATCGACCCTTCGGCATTCACCCACAGCGTGCTGAACTTGTCGCGCGCGGGGTGGCCCGGCGGGATGTTGAGCGCCTCGAAGTTGTAGTAGTCCCACTCCACCTCGGGGCCCTCGACGGCCTCGAAGCCCATGCCGGCGAAGATGCGGGTGATCTCGCGGATCGTGCGCGAGATGGGGTGATAGCGGCCGACGCGGACGCGGCGGGGCGGCAGCGTGAGGTCGGCGGCCGCGCCGGCGATGTCACGCTCGAGCGCGGACGCGCGCAGCTCGCCACCGCGGCGCTCGAGCGCCGACTCGATCCGTTCCCGCGCGGCGTTCGCGGCGGCGCCAAAAGCCGGCCGCTCCGCCGCCGGCAGCGACGGCAGCGTCTTGAGCGCCTTCGTGATCTCGCCCTCGCGGCGGCCGACGTACCGGACGCGCAGCGCGTCGAGAGCGGCCTCATCCGCGGCCGCCGCGATCTCGCTCTCGGCCCTCGTCGCCATGTCCGCCAGGTCGTTCGCCACTATCGACACCTTCCACTCCAAGAGAAAGGCCCGCCCTTCGTCACGAAGGGCGGGCCGTCGTCGCCACGAGAGACTGCGCTCCTTACGAGCGCTCGGCCGGCCCGGTAAAGGACCCGTCCTTCAACATCTCGACGTAGTGGCGGAACACCTTCGGGTCGCGGACGGCCATGTCCGCGAGCACCTTGCGGTCGAGCTGCACGCCCGCGGAGCGCATCGCCGCCATGAGGCGGCTGTACGAGACGCCCGCCTCGCGCGAAGCGGCGTTGATGCGCGCGATCCATAGAGCGCGGAACTGCCCCTTGCGCGCGCGGCGGTCGCGGAGCGCGTACGCGAGAGCGTGGAGCGCGGCCTCGCGGGCCGGGCGGAGGAGCTTCCGCTTCGCTCCGCGGCGGCCTTCGCCCTGCTCGAGGAGCTTCTTGTGCTTCTTGTGGGCCGCGACGCCGCGCTTCACACGTGCCATCGGACGATCCCTCTCCTAATGCCCGGGGAGGAGCTTACGCACCAGCTGAAGGTCGCCTTTGGCCACGAGCGCCTTGCCCTGGTGCCGGCGCTTCCGAGCGGGGTCCTTGTGCTGGTTGAGGTGGCCCTTGAACGCCTTGGCGCGGCGGAGCTTGCCGCGGCCGGTCACCTCGAACCGCTTCTTGGCCCCGCTGTGGCTCCTTATCTTCGGCAACGCTGCCTCCCTCGTCCGATCCGCCGCGCGCGCAAAAGCGCGCTCGTCGGGCGGCCGGAGACGCCAGTGTAGGGGATGCGGCTCAGGCAGGTCGCTGCGTGCGCGCGGCGGCCGGACGCGGCACCCCGGGTCGCGCGGCGGCGGGGGGCGCGGGACGCGCCGCCGGAGCGGGCGCCGG
>JAGWSB010000121.1 GCA_028876375.1 Chloroflexota bacterium
TCAGGGGTTGGTCGAATACGCACTCGTCATCTTCATCATCGCCATCGCGGTCATCGTCGCCATGGGCTTCATGCGGGGTCAGCTCCAGACCCTCTTCAGCAACATAGGGAACAACCTGACCTAGCCCTGTCGATACGAAGAGGCCGCCGTTCTCCGGCGGCCTCTTTGCGTTCCGTTACGACCGTGAGGGCCTACGTCCGCTCCGACCTCCACGCATCTACCTGACGCAGCGCCGACCCGTCGTCGAGCGCGATGGCGCGCCGGTCCCGCTCGGCCACGATGCGCGCCATGCGCGCTGCGCGCTCGGCGATCGGCCGGCGCTCGGGCATGAGCTTCGCGGTCTCGCCGAGAGCGCGCGCCGCGTGCGTGTAGGCGAGCGACTCCGTGAGCCGCTCCGCGTGCAGAAGGATCGGCGCCAGGTCCTCGTCCGAGAGCTGCGCGCCGCGGAAGAGGCCGATGCCCTTGCGCCGCACCAGCCGGCCGACGAGCAGGCGGACCGTCGCCGTGCACTGCGCGCGCGCCGCGGCGAAGTCCGCGCCGAGCCGGCCATCGAAGCGCGCCTTCGCGAGGAGCGCGCTCGGCCCGCTGCCGACGAGCGACGCCGGCCGCCGCATCGCCGCCTTGAGCGTCTCCTTGAGGACGAACAGCGACTGGATCTGCGACGTCCCCTCGTACACCGGCGTGATGAGGCTGTCGCGCATGAAGCGCCCGACGTCGTACTCGTCGACGACGCCGTAGCCGCCGTGCACTTGGAGCGCGAGGCGGCAGGCGCGCACGCCGCCCTCGGAGCCGAGCCACTTCACGAGCGAGGTGAGCTCGCGGACCTCGCGCTCGGCGCGCTGGTCGCGTCCGAAGAAGGAGAGGTCCTGGAGCACGACGGCCTCGTACGCGAGCGCGCGCGCGCCGCTCACGATCGCCTGCGCCTCGAGGAGCATGTCCGCGATCATCGGGTGCTCGCGGATGGGCTTCCCCATCTGGACGCGCTGCGCCGCGTACTCCATCGCCTTCTCGTACGCCGCGGTCGCGACGCCGATCCCCTGGATGCCGACGCCGAGGCGCGATTCGTTCATGAAGGTGAGGATCTGCTTCCAGCCGCTGCCGGGCGCGCCGAGGGGCGCGGCGCGCGACGACTCGAACACCAGCGCGCACGTGGGCGAGCCGCGGATCGTGAACTTGTGCTCGGCGCGCTCGATGAGGTAGTTGTCGCCGGCGCGCTCGACGATGAAGAGCCCCAGACCGTCGAGGGCGCTCGTCCCGGGGAGCCGCGCGAGGACGACGACGAAGTCGCCCTGGCCGGCGGAGATGAAGTGCTTGCGGCCCGTGAGCGCGTAGCCGCCGTCGTCCATCTTCGTCGCCGTCGTCGTGAGCGCGCCGACGTCCGATCCGGCCTGCGGCTCGGTCATCGCCACCGCGCCCATGATCTCGCCCTTCGCGAGGCGCGGCAGGTACTTCTGCTTCTGCTCGTCGCTCCCGAAGCGGAAGATGAGCGCGGCCGGCGAGTTCCAGCCGATCCCGTGCTGCACCTGCGTCGCGAGGTCGGCGCGGGCGAGCATCTCCGCCAGCATCATCGTGACGGTGAACGGCAGGCCGCCGCCGCCGTACTCGACGGGGATCGCCGGCGAGGCGAGGCCGATCTGGGCGAGCCCCTTGAGGCTCTCGGTCATCGGCTCGTTCATGCGTACGCCGCCGTCGCGGATGACGCCGATCTCGTCGACCTTCGGCGCGCGCGGCGCGACCTCGCCGCCGATGTAGCGGCCGCCGAGGTCGAGCACCTCGCGCCACGTCGATACCGTGTCCGCGACGCTCGCGTCCTTCCCCTCGACGGCGTGGACGACGCGCGACCACGGGATGGCCTTGTCGAAGATCCCGACGAGGTCCCGGTTGCCGCTGAAGAAGTTGTCCGTCACTTGTAGAAGGGCTGCTTCGCGCGTAGCGCGTCCGTGGGCAGGAAGCGCGGGCCGCGCGCGGCGGCGAGGCGCTCCAGCGACGCGGCCATCCGCTCGCCGAGCGCGTCGGCGTAGCGGAAGGGCCCGCCGAGGAACGGCGGGAAGCCGAGCCCGAGGACGGCGCCGAGGTCGCCCTCCGCGGGCGAGCGGAGGATGCGCTCGTCGAGGCAGCGCGCTGCCTCGTTGACGAAGGTGAGCGTGAGCCGCTCCGCGATGTCCTCGCCCGTCGAGCGCGGCGTGACGCCGAGCAACTGGTAGACGCGCGGGTTCACCGGGCGCTTCGCGTCCGCGTAGAGGTAGAACCCACCGCCACGGCCCTTGCCCTTGAAGCCCTCGGCGATGAGGCGCTCGACCACCGGCGGAGCGGTGATGCCGCGCGCGGCGAGGACGGTCGCCGACGCGTGCGCGCCGACCTCGAGGCCCACCTCGTCGGCGAGGCGCAGCGGCCCGACGGGCCAGCCGAAGGCGGTCATCGCGTGGTCGATGGCGTCGATGGCGACGCCCTCGGTCACCATGACGAACGCCTCGGCGATCATGAGCGAGAGGACGCGCGTCGTGTAGAAGCCGGGGCCGTCGGCGACGACGATGGGCGTCTTGCCGAAAGCGTTCGCCGCGGCGACGACGGTCGCGACCGCGTCGCCGTCGGCGCCCTCGGGGCGGATGACCTCGATGAGCGGCATCTTGTGGACCGGCGAGAAGAAGTGCATCCCGACGACGCGCTCGGGATGCCGCGCGCCGCGCGCGATCTCGCCGATAGGGAGCGCCGACGTGTTCGAGGCGATGACCGCGTCCGGACGGAGGACCTCCTCGAGCTCGGCGATGACGCCGCGCTTGAGCGCGAGGTCCTCGAAGACCGCCTCGACGACGATGTCGGCGTGGCGGAAGCCGGTGAGGTCGCTGCCGCCGCTGACGCGGCCGGCGATCCGCGCGGCCTCGCGCCGCTCGAAGACGCCCTTCTTCGCCGCGTCCGTCGTCAGCTTGCGTACGGTCGCGAGGCCCTTGGCGACCGCGGCGGCGTCGCGGTCGCGCCCGCGGACGAGCATCCCGGCGGCGGCGGCCGCCTGCGCGATGCCCGATCCCATGAAGCCGAGACCGACGACGCCCGCGTTGCGCAGCGGACGCGGCGTGCCGAGGCCGTCGAACACGGCCTTCTTCTGACGCAGCCCGAGCAGCGTCAGGGCGACGACGTTGCGGGCGGTCGCGCTCGACGCGAGCTCGCCGAAGGCGCGCGCTTCGGCCTCGAGGCCGGCGGGCATCCCCTTCGCCAGCCCCACAGCGACGGCGTCGAGCGCGCGCAGCGGAGCGGGGTAGAGGCCCTTCGTCTCGGCGAGGACGCGCTTTCGCGCCTGCGAGAGCGCGAACGCGCGCGCCGGACCGAGCCACGTCGCCGCTCGCTCCGCCGCGGTGGCGCCGCCGGCGAGCGCCGCCTTGCGCGCCTTCAGCGCGTCCTCGCTGGCGGCGCGGAGGAGCGCCGCGGGGTGGACGATCTCGTCGACGACGCCCGTCCGCAGCGCGCGGCGCGCGCCGAGGAGGCGTCCGCTCAGGATGAGGTCGAGAGCGCGCGGCAGGCCGATGAGGCGCGGGAGGCGCTGCGTGCCGCCCGCCGCGGGGAGGATGCCCAGGCGCACCTCGGTGCTGCCGACGCGCACGTGCGGCGCGTCGGCCATGATCCGGCGGTCGCACGCGAGCGCGAGCTCGAGGCCGCCGCCGATGGCGGGTCCGTTGATGGCGGCCACGGTCATGAATGGCAGCGACGCGAGGTCGTCCATCACGCGCTGCATCTCGCGGCTGGCGCGCTCGAGGTCCGCCGCCGACGACGTCGTGATCTGGCGGAAGTCGGCGCCGGCCATGAACTGGTCGGTCTTCCCGCTCATCACGACCAGACCCTTCGGATGCGCCGCGCGCGCGGCCGCGACCGCTCTCGCGAGGTCGAGGATGAGGGCGCCGTCGACGGCATTCACGGGGTCGTCGGGGCGGTCGATGACGATGCGCGCGACGCCGTCCGCATCCGGCGGCACGAACGTGACGGACGGGCCGCGCGTGGCGGTCGTGGTGAGCACGCTCTCCGGCGGCTTCTCGATGATCATGCCGCGCGCTCCAGGACGATGGCGACGCCGTTGCCGCCGGCGGCGCACACGCTCGCGAGCCCGTAGCGCGCGCCGCGGCGCTTCATCTCCTGCGCGAGCGTGAGGACGACGCGCGCGCCCGTCGCCCCGAAGGGATGGCCGAGGGCGATCGAGCCGCCCATGACGTTGAGCTTCTCCTCGGGGATCCGCCCGACCCCGTTCTGCTCGAGGACCTTGAGCGTCGAGAGGACCTGGGCGGCGAAAGCCTCGTGCATCTCGAAGACGTCGACGTCGTCGAGCGTGATGCCGGCGCGCTTGAGGGCGATGGGGATCGCGTATGCCGGCGCGATGAGGAGCTGATCCGCCGGGTCGACCGCGGTGTACGCGTACGCGCGGATGGCGGCCAGCGGCTCGCGGCCCATCGCGCGCGCGCGCTCCTCGCTCGCGAGGACGACGGCGCCGGCGCCGTCGGTGAGCGGGCTCGAGTTGCCGGCGGTGACGGTTCCGTGCTCGCGGTCGAAGACCGGCGACAGCGTCGCGAGCTTCTCGAGCGTGGAGTCCTTGCGGATGTGCCCGTCGGTCGTGACGGCGTGCGAGTTCACGTACACCGGACCGACCTCGCGGGCGAGGCGCCCGTCCTCCCAGCCCTTCGCCGCGAGCTGGTGGCTGCGCAGCGCCCAGCGGTCCTGTTCGACCCGCGGGACGGCATTGATCGCCGCCATGCGCTCCGCCGACTCGCCCATCGTCAGCCCGGTCGAGGTCTCGCGTATCCCCGGCGCGACCGGCGCGATGTCCGCGGGCCGGACGTGCGCCAGGCTCGTCGCCTTCGCCGGCAGCGTCTTGGCCATGCTCGCGGCGACGAGGGCCCGCGCGAGCTTCGGTGTGAGCGTGAGCGGGATGTTCGTGAGCGACTCGCTGCCGCCCGCGACGACGACGTCCGCGGTCCCGCCGGCGACGTGGTCGGCCGCGCTGGTGATCGCGACGCACGCCGAGGCGCACGCGAGCCCGACCGTGAACGCCGGGATGCGCGCCGGCATCGAGAGCGAGAGGACGACCTCGCGGGCGAGGTTGTGATACGCGACGGGGCGGGCGACGTTGCCCATGATCACCTCGTCGACCTCGCCCGGATCGACCTCGGACCGCGCGAGCGCCTCGCTCGTCGCCGCCTTCGCGAGGTCGAGGACGTCGAGCTCGGCGAAGGCGGTCCCCGCCCTCACGAACGGCGTCCGCGCTCCCCCCAGGATCACCGCGCGCGGCATGGACTCAAGGGTATCGAACGCGCGCTCCCGCGCGTGACCGGCCTCCGGCCCTACCGGGACCGCCCAACGGCCCTTAGCCGGGCCGCCGTCTCAGCGCACCGCGCGCCTGATCGCTTCGGCCGTCACCTCGACCGCGACGGCGCCGAGCGTCTCGAGGTCGATACGCGGACCGCGCAGTGTCGACGCGGCGAAGACCGTGTCGCCGTCGGCGCGGCCGTGCGCGGGGAGGATCGCCCGCGCGATGCCGTCGTGCGCGACCGACGCGAGCCAGCTCGCCTCGGTCTTCGACAG
>JAGWSB010000122.1 GCA_028876375.1 Chloroflexota bacterium
GGACGCCGACGCCGTCCTCGCGCAGCCGCAGCAGGACGTCGAAGATCTCGCGCACCAGCAGCGGCGCGAGCCCGAGCGACGGCTCGTCGAGCATCAGGACGCGCGGCCGCAGCATCAGCCCGCGTGCGATCGCGAGCATCTGCTGCTGGCCGCCGGAGAGCTGCGAGGCGTCGTCGAAGAGGCGGTCGCGCAGCGCGGGGAAGCGCGCGGTCGCCTCGTCGATGCGCTCCTCGAGCGCGCGCCGTCCGAGGCCGAGCGTGTACGCGCCGAGCCGAAGGTTGTCGGCCACCGACTGCTCCGCGAACACCCGACGCCGCTCCGGCACGTGCGCGACGCCGAGCCGCACGACCTCCGGCGGTGACGCGCGCTCGATGCGCCGGTCGCCGAGCCGGATCTCGCCGGCGCGCGGACGCACCAGCGCCGACAGGCACTTGAGCAGCGTCGATTTGCCGGCGCCGTTCGCGCCGACGACCGCGACGATCGAACCGGGCGCGACCTCGAGGTCGACGCCGTGCAGCACTTCGAGCGGGCCGTACCCCGCGTAGACGCCGCGGACGGACAGCGTCGCGCCGCCGGCCGCGCTCACGTCGGCTGCCCCAGGTAGGCGTCGATGACGCGTCGGTCGGCCTGCACGACCGACGGCGCTCCGGCGCAGATGACCTGACCGAGGTCGAGGCACACGACCTGGTCGGCCAGGTCCATGACCAGCGACATGTTGTGCTCGACCACGACGAGCGTGATCCCCGCGTCGCGCGTCGCGCGCAGCACCGCCGCAAGCTCGCGCACCTCGGCGTCGTTCGACCCGGCGGCAGGCTCGTCGAGGAGGAGGACGCGCGGCGCGGCCATCAGCGCGCGCACGAGCTCGAGGAGCTTCTGCGACCCGGCGGGGAGGTCGGTCGCGGCGTCGTCGACGCGCGCGGCGAGGCCCACCGTCTCGAGCAGCGAGCGCGCCTCGCGCGCGAGCTCTCGCTCTTCGGCGCTCGCGCCGCCGAGCCGCATCGCCTGCGCGCCGATCGACGAGCGCACGCGGCGGTGCGCGCCGATGAGCGCGTTCTCGAGCGTCGTGAGCCCGGGGAGCACGCGCGCCGTCTGGAACGTGCGCACCAGGCCGCGTCGCGCGATGGCCGCGGGGTCGAGGCCGACGATGCGCTCGCCGAAGAGCTCCGCGCTGCCCGCGTCGGGCGGCACGAGGGCGGTGAGGAGATTGAAGAGCGTCGTCTTCCCCGCGCCGTTGGGCCCGATGATCGCCGTGATCGAGCCCTCGTCGACGCGCAGGTCCACGCCGCGCACGGCGCGGATGCCGCCGAACGAGCGCGCGAGGGCGCGCGCCTCGAGCGCGATGCTCACGTGGCTCGCCGCTCCGCCGGTGCGGCGGCGCGCGGACGCGGCCGCCAGGTGAGGAGGCCGGCGAGGCCACCCGGCATGTAGAGGAGCACCGCGACGAGGAGCGCGCCCTCGACGACCGTCTTGTACGCGGCGAGCGGCTGCACGACCGCGGGGAGGAGCGTCAGCGCGACGCCGCCCATGAGCGGGCCGACGAGCGTGCCCTGGCCGCCGACGACGAGCATCGTGACGAGCTCGAGCGAGCGCGGCGTGCTCACGAGGTCGGGCGCCAGGTAGTGGAAGTCGAACGCGTAGAGGCTGCCCGCGATCGACGCGCAGCCGGCGGCGATGACGAACGCGTACGTCTTGTACCGCGCGACGGGGATGCCCAGCGCGCGCGCGGCGGTCTGGTCGGCACGGATCGCCTGGAGGGCGCGGCCGAAGTCGGAGCGCGCGAGGTCGACGAGGAGGAGCGCGGCGACGCCGACGACGATCCACACGAGGTAGTAGTCGGCGACGTCGCCGTCGACGGAGAGCGTCCCGAGCGAGAAAGACGGTATGCCGGTGAGGCCGGAGGGACCGCCGGTCTGGTCCGCCGCGCCGACGAGGAGCGAGTCGACGAGGAGGCCGAAGGCGAGCGTCGCGAGCGCGAGGTAGAGGCCGCGCAGCCGCGCGACCACGCCCGAGACGCCGATCGCGACGACGAGCGTGAGCACGAGGCCGATCGCGGTCGCGGCGAGCGGCGGGACGCCGCCGCGCACGACGAGCAGCGCCGTGGCGTAAGCGCCGATGGCCATGAACGCCGCGTGGCCGAGGCTCACCTGCCCGGCGTAGCCCATGAGGAGGTCGAGGCCGAGGAGCGAGAGGACGAACACGCCGGCGATGACGAGCGACGCGACGAGCCCCGTCCCGGCGAGGAGGAACGGCGCGATGGCGACGAGCACGACGATCGTCGCGGCGACGGCGAGCCCGCCGCGTCCGCGGAAGCGGAGCACGGGCGCCGGTCGCTCGAAGGCCTGCGCCACGTCGATGCGTCGCACGCGCGCGCCGAGGACGCCGTCGGGGCGCAGGACGAGGACGGCGAGGAGGATGACGAACGCGAGCGTCGGGCTGAAGAGGCTGGACACGTAGCCCGCGGCGAGCTGCTCGGAGACGCCCAGAAGGAGGCCGCCGGCGATCGCGCCGAGGAACGAGCCGATGCCGCCGAGCGCGACGGCGATGAAGCCGGCGTTGGTGAAGAAGCTGCCGGTGTCGAAGGCGAGCGCGGTGAGCGGCCCGACGATGGCGCCCGCGAGCGCTCCGAGCGCCGCGGCGACGGCGAACGCGAGCACGGTCATGCGCGGGACGTCGATGCCCATGAGCGACGCCGCGACCGGATCCTCCCCGCAGGCGCGCAGTGCCTTGCCGAACGTCGTGCGCGCGAGGACGAGCGCGAGCGCGAGGTCGCTGAGGGCGAGCGCGGCGACGATCCAGATGCCCTGCGTCGGGACGTGCACGCCGAGGATGAGCACGGGCGCTTCGCCGCTGAAGGCCGGGACGGCGTACGGATTGCTGCCCCAGATGACCAGCGTGACGCCCTGGAAGAAGGTGAGGACGCCCGCGGTGAGGATGAGGATGCCGCCGATCGAGAGGCGGCCGAGCGCCGGGCGCACCGCGACGACCGCGACGACGACGGCGACGGCCGCGACGCCGAGCGCGGCGGCGACGAGGGCGGGGACGAGCGGCCAGCCCGCGCTCGTCTCGAGCGAGTAGAAGACGAGCGCGCCGAGCACGACGAACGCGCCCTGCGCGAGGTTGAGGATGCCCGCGACGCGGTAGACGAGCGTCAGCCCGAGGGCGACGAGCGCGTAGATGGCCCCGGACAGCAGGCCACCGACGAGGATCTCGATGGCCTGCTGCACGATCTTATGCTGCCGCTACGGCGTCGAGACCGAGACCCAGGCCTTCTTCGACGCGTCCCACTTGGTGACGATCGCGTTGCTGGCCGTGAGGCCGCGCTGCGGCGACGCCGAGAAGTCGTACGTGCCGTCGATGCCCGTGTAGCCCTTGAGCGCCTCGATCGCGTCGCGCAGCTGCGTCGCGGTCGCGCTCGGCCCGAGCTTCTTCAGCATGTCGATGACGATCACCGCCGGATCCCACGCGAGCGACGGCCCGTTGTCGGGCGGCACGTTCGCCGCCTTGAGCGCGTCGAGGTACGAGCGGAGCTTGTCCTTGAGCGGTCCCGCGGGGAGCGTGTCGTAGGCCGGGAACTCGGCCGACGGGATGAGCAGCGTCTTCGGCAGGAACGACGCGTACTGACCCATCTGGCCGAAGGTCTGGTTGCCGTTCGTCGTGGCGATGGGGATGTCGAGGCCCTCCTGCGCCGCGCCGCGCAGGATCGTCGCGACCGGCGCGCCGGTGGACCACGCGACGAGCGCCTGCGCGCCCGATCCCTTGATGTGCGTGATCTGCGCCGACACGCTCACGTCGGTCGGGTTGAAGTGCTCCTGGTCCACGATGGTGACGCCGCCCGCGTCGGTCTGGCCGGTCTTGATGGCGTTGTCGGCGTCTTGACCGGTCGCGTCCGTCGAGGTCAGCGTCGCGATCTTGGTCATGCCCTTGTCTTTGAAGTACTTGAAGAGCGCGCGGCTGAGGTCGATCGTCGAGACCGAGCTCGTGAACGCGTACGTCCCCTTGTCGGGGTGGATGCCCGGCGAGAAGCAGTACATGACCGGGCCGTCCTTGACGATCGGGACGATCGCGTTGCACGACGCGACGAGGGACGGTCCGAGGATGACCGGGACGTTCTTCGCCTTGATCTGGTTGGCGAGCTGCACGTCGGTCTGCGGCTTCGACTCGTCGTCGTAGAAGGTGAACTTCACCGGGCGGCCCTGGATCCCGCCCTGGGCGTTCACCTGCGTCTCCAGCGCCTGGAGCGCCGCCTGCTCGGGCTTGCCGAGGAACGAGGCGCTCCCGGTGAGCGCGAGGATGACGTTGATCTCGTAAGGGGTCCCGGTCGCGGCGCCCGACGCGGACGCCGCCGCGCTGGCGCTCGCCGCCGCCTTCGTCGCCGCCGGAGATGCGGCGGGCGCACCGCCGCAGGCTGAGACGATCATGCCCACGAGGGCCGTGACGACCACAAAGGTACGGACCTTCATGCGTTCCCCCCCTTGTTCCGCGCGGATGGTCGAGCCATCCGACCGGTGCTCCTCGGACGATATAGAAGTATCCGCCTCACGCAACAGCGCGCGCGAGGGAGAGGCTCGCGGCGAGCCCGGCGAGGGCGAGGACGACCGCGACCGCGACGATCGCGAGGTAGCCACCGGTGAGCGACACGCTCAGGCCGCCCCCCGCGACGCCGAGCGCGCCGCCGATCTGGTGGGCGAATTGGAGCCATCCGAGCGCCCCCGCGACGGCGGCCGGCGCGCGGCTGCGCGCGAGCGCGTGCGCGGCGGGCGCGTTGTTCGCGATGTACGTCGCGCCGAAGACGATCGCGAAGATCCACAGCGGCGCGCCTCCGGCCACGCCGACGAGGAGGAGCAGCGGGAGCGCGAGCGCGCGTCCGCCGTACACGACCGCGAGAGCGCCGCGCGCGCTCCAGCCGTCCGCGAGCGGACCCGACGCCAGGCTCCCGGCGATCCCGACGAGCGTCAGCGTCGAGAGCGCGAGCGCCGCGGTGAGCGCGGGGACGCCGGCGTCCTCGGCCAGCGGCACCGCGTGCACGGCGACGAGCTGGTCGGTGAAGCCGCACGCGGTGAAGCCGATGGCGAGCAGCCAGAACGTCGCGTCGGTGGCCGTGCGTCCGCGGTGCGGGGCGGCGGACGGCGCGCGCACGAGCCCCACGAGCGCCGGCGCGCCGACGACGAGCGCGCCGACCCCGATCGCGGCGTACGCGACGGGCCATCCCGCGCGCCCGATGAGCGCGGCCGCGAGGGGCACGGCCGCGGCTTGCCCGGCGGGGATCGCGGCCGAGGTCACGCCGAGCGCGAACCCCATGCGTCCGGGATAGAGCGGCGCGAGGATCGCGGCCGCGGGGACGACGCTCGCCGCGGCGAAGCCGAGACCCGGCAGCATCCCGCCGAACACGAAGAGGCCGATCTCGCTGCGCACGCTGGCCATCCCGAGCGCGGCCAGTGCCATGAGCGCGAGACCCGAGATCATGACCAGGGCGGGG